>JALUTJ010000443.1 GCA_027057985.1 Chromatiales bacterium | reverse complement strand
AGCAGGTGGGTCGCCCGGTTTATTCCTATCGCCTGTCTATCATCCACTTCTGGGCCTTGATCTTCCTTTACATGTGGGTTGGTGGTCACCACCTGCACTGGACAGCATTACCTGACTGGACTTCTACCCTGGCAGCAGGTTTCTCAATCCTGTTATTAATGCCTTCATGGGGCGGTATGATCAACGGTATCATGACGCTTTCCGGAGCCTGGGACAAACTGCGTACCGACCCGATTATCCGTTTCATGATCGTATCGCTGTCATTCTATGGTATGTCGACTTTCGAAGGTCCGTTAATGTCACTTAAGAGTGTTAACGCACTGTCGCATTACACCGACTGGACGGTTGGTCACGTACACTCCGGTGCACTTGGCTGGGTTGCGATGGTAAGTTTCGGCTCTTTTTATCACCTGATTCCACGCCTGTGGGAGACCAAAATGTACAGTGAAAAACTGATTTTCGCTCACTTCTGGTTAGCAACCATAGGTATCGTTCTTTATATCAGTGCGATGTGGGTTGCCGGTATTGGCCAGGGTCTGCTGTTACGCGCTTTTGATGAGTACGGTAACCTGGGTTACACCTTTATCGAAACAGTAAGTTTCTTACATCAGCCTTACTTCGTTCGTGCTCTGGGTGGTCTGCTGTTTGTTACAGGTATTATCCTGATGGCTTACAACACCTATATGACGATTCGCAAGGCGAAAAAAGAACAAGCTGAAACTGAAGCAAAAATTGCCGCCAAGCTGGCAAATGCTTAATTAACTGGAGAATTGATTAATGAAGCATGAATCTATAGAAACGAATGCTGGCTTGCTTATCGTACTGACACTGATCGTGATCAGTATCGGCGGGCTTGTAGAAATTGTTCCCCTCTACTTCATCGACAGCACTATCGAAGAAGTAAAGGTGGAAGGTAAAGACACTATCCGTCCATATACTCCACTTGAGTTACGTGGTCGTGATATTTATCAACGTGAAGGTTGCTACCTGTGTCACTCGCAGATGATTCGTCCGTTCCGTGATGAAAAACTGCGTTACGGTCACTATTCACTGGCAGCAGAGTCCAAGTTTGATCACCCGTTCCAGTGGGGTTCTAAACGTACTGGTCCTGATCTGGCTCGTGTTGGTAAGAAATACTCAAATGAATGGCATGTACAGCATCTGACTGCACCACGTTCTGTTGTTAAAGAATCTATCATGCCAAACTATCCATGGCTATCCAGGAATTCTTTACAGTATAAAGATATTCAGGATCGTATGCGTGCACTGAAGATGGTGGGCGTTCCTTATTCTGAAACAAAAGCAGAATATGAAGCAAACGTAAAACGTTTTGGTGAAGATGTTGCTAAAAACCTGGATATCATCAATGCCGAGAAAAACCTGCTGGCGCAGGCTGAAAGCGGTAATTACGATGGTAAGCCAGAAAAACTGTCTGAAATGGATGCTGTAGTTGCGTACCTGCAGGTACTGGGCACCATGGTTGACTTTAGCAAGTTTGACGAAGGCCACTTTGCCAAATTCCGTTAAAACTGGATAAAGGGTAAATCACTATGTTTGAATGGCTTAGCTGGTTTACACGAATGGAAAATACCAAGCCGTTTGTGCTGGTGCTGTTTTCGATTACATTTGTATTGATACTGCTTTATGTCTTTACAAATCGTAACCGCAGCAAGCGGCTTGAGTCTTACAAGAATATTCCGTTTGAAGAAGACGAAAACGGACAGAGTAAGGATAAAAATGATGAGTAGTGAAAAAAGCAAATCAACTGTACAGACTACCGGCCATTCATGGGACGGTGACCTGCAGGAGTTTAATAACCCGTTACCTAACTGGTGGTTATGGACCTTCTATGCAACCGTGGTATTCGCGATTGTGTACTGGATTCTTTACCCAGCATGGCCAATTGGTAAGGATTACACCAAGGGTGTAATGAATGAAATCACCTATACCACTGCAGATGGTAAAACGGTAACAACGCACTGGAATACCCGTGCTCTGTTATTAAAAGATATGCAACAGGCTCGTGAAGCTCAGCAGCAGTATCTGAAAGATATCAATGCTTCTTCTTACGAGCAGATTCGTAACGATGAAGAAAAGAGTGCTTTTGCCTATTCAATGGCTAAAGTACTGTTTGCCGATAACTGTGCTGCATGTCACCAGGCCGGTGGTAATGGCAAGATTGGTTTCTATCCTAACCTGCTGGATGATGCCTGGTTATGGGGTGGTAGCTTCGAAAAGATCCAGGAAACCATTACTAATGGCCGTCACGGTGCCATGCCTTCATTCAAGGGCCGTTTATCTGAAGAGCAGATTTCAGACGTTGCAGAATATGTGCTGAGTCTGTCTGGTAATGAAATGGATACTGCCGCAGTTAAGCGTGGCAGGAAAGTCTTTACTACTGATGGTGGTTGTACTGCCTGTCATGGTGCCGATGCCAAAGGTCAGATCTTTATGGGTTCGGCAAACCTGACCGACAAAATCTGGACCATTGCAGATGTACCAGGTGCCGAGTCTGCAGCTGACAAAAAGTCTGCAGTCATGCAGGTTGTTACCAATGGTAAGCAACGCACCATGCCAGCATGGAAAGGTCGCCTCTCAGATACTGAGATCAAGATCCTGACCTTCTATGTACATCAATTAGGAAGTGGCAAATAATCCAGGGACACACCTTACTGCATAAAACTGCAGTACGTGATTTGTAAAGGAGGATGTGCATTTTTAATGTACATCCTCTTTTGCTTTAAACATTTACATTTTATTCAAGACAGGAAGGTTTAAGCATGAACGAACCCTTGTACCAGAAACGTATCGAAATATTTCCACGTTCGGTAAAGGGTCGATATCGTTCGTTGAAAACGGGCATCCTGGTACTTGCCTACAGTGTTTACTTCCTGCTGCCCTGGCTGCGCTGGGACAGAGCCATTGGCCCTGATCAGGCGGTACTTTTTGATATCGAGGGACGACGTTTCTATATTTTTGATCTTGTCGTGCATGCGCAGGATATATTCTGGCTTGCGGGACTGCTGGTGATCGCGGCATTACTGCTGTTCTTCGTTACCGGCCTTGCCGGCCGTGTCTTTTGCGGCTACTTCTGCTTCCAGACCTTATGGACCGATGTCTTTATCTTTATCGAGCGACTGGTGCAGGGTGAACGTAATGCCCGTATAAAATTACATAAGGCGCCCTGGAGTGCAAACAAGATTGTAAAAATGGGGTTGACTCATTTACTGTGGTTGCTGGTTGCACTTGCTACCGGTCTGGCCTTTACCCTTTACTGGGGTGATGCACCGCAGCTATTTATGCAAATGCTCAAAGGGGAAGCGCCTTTTGCGGCCTATGCCACCACGCTGTTTCTAACCCTGACAACCTACGTCATGGCAGGCCTGGCACGTGAGCAGGTCTGTACCTATATGTGCCCCTATGCCCGCTTCCAGGCTGTGATGTTTGACCCGGATACCCTGATCGTCGCCTATGATGAGAAGCGCGGTGAAAGAGAAAAGGGCCGACAGAAACCATCGAAGGGTTTGATGACCGAGGCTCAAAGGGAAGAAGCCGGGGTCGGTGACTGTATCGATTGTGGATACTGCGTACAGGTATGTCCAACTGGTATCGATATCCGTAATGGGCTGCAGTATCAGTGTACCTCCTGTGCACTGTGTATTGATGCCTGTAATACCATCATGCAGTCAATCAAGTTTAAACCTGGTCTGGTACGTTATTCTTCACAGCATGATCTCGAGGGTAAAAAAACAAACTGGTTCAAGGGCAAGAACATTGGATACTTCGTCGTGCTGCTATTTACTATTGCTGCACTGGTCTGGAGTGTGGCTAATCGTAGTGAAGTAGAAATGCACGTGCGCCAGGTGCGTCAACCACTCTCGGTAACGCTCTCGGATGGGAGGGTGCAGAATCGCTATGACATCAAGATAAACAATAAAACCAGTCGGGCGATGCGCTTCAATATTAGGGTTACTGGTATTCCTGATGCAGAACTGGATATGGGACGATTCAGAGAAATAAAATTACCTGCCGAGCATAGCGTCAAGTTGATCGCCAAGGTGCGGGCAAATCCAGAAGCAGTGAGTGACAGCCGTACTCCTATTAGCTTTATTATCGAGTCGATTGGCGAAAAACCAGAGATCACTCTGCTACAGCAGAATACATTTTATGTTCCAGAAAAACAGTTGAAGCACGCTAAATAAGGAAACCGTCTCATGTCAAATATACTGGTTACATTACTTGGTGGTGTTGCTGTTATTGCCCTGGTATTTATTATCCTCTACCAGGTAACACAGATGTCCGGCAAGATGGTCGCCACGGTCATGGCCTTTGCTGTGATAGGCACCTATGTGCCAGTGGCCATTTTCACCTGGCCCGGCGCCGATGTCTTTGCTATCCATATTGCACTTTACATGGTGTCTGTTTATATCCTCGGCATAATTACTTCGCAACGTGACTCGCGCCGCCTTGCAGGTGAAACCGGCCTCGGTTTTCACTGGGCTCCGGCTGCAATCGTTATTTTCTTTATTATCCTGATTATCATGGATTCCTTTTTTGTCATGTTTGCCACCAGGGGTATGGATCATGATCTGATCAAGAAGTTATTACCGGAACCACAGTCCGGGGCAAAGGTATCTTCTAATTTTCCCGGTACGGTCAGTCATAACTATCACGAAAAACAGGCACAATATAATGAATACCTGCGACGTTTCGAGGCGCAGAAATTACGTAACTGGCATGTCAGAAAAGGCTGGCTCGGTGATGCCATCGTCAATAAACCGGCGATTTTTCGTGTTGAAATCCGGGATAAGAATCAGCAACCAGTGACCGGTGCCAGAGTTAAAGGCACATTTATGCGTCCTTCTAATAGCAAGCTGGATATTGAATTTGCGATGCAGGAAATTGAACCGGGAGTTTATCAGCAAAGCCTGACATTTCCGAAGCCAGGCAGCTGGGACCTTGTGCTGAAGATCGACAAAGGCGATGCAATACACGAGATTCGTGCCACAACATCGATTGAAGATGTTAGCAGTAAAAAATAAAGAACGGCAGGAAGGCAGCAGTGACTGATAAGCATGAACAAAGCTGTTTTCACTGTGGCCTGCCGGTTCCAGAAAATAGTTGCTACCATGTCGAAATCGAGGGTGAAGATCGCGCCATGTGCTGTCCCGGTTGCGAGGCCGTGGCTAAAGCCATTGTTGAAGGTGGACTCAGTAGTTTCTACAGGTATCGTACCGATACCTCACCAACTGCGCGTGCTGCAGTTCCCGAAGTGCTGGAACAACTCAATCTTTATGACAAGCCGGAGTTACAGCGTACCTTTGTCAGTGTCGATGAAAATAATATCCGTGAAGCTTCACTGATCCTGGAAGGCATTGTCTGTGCCGCCTGTGTCTGGCTGAATGAAAAACATATCAGTGCCCTGCCGGGCGTTATCGAGTTCAGGGTGAATTACTCTACGCATCGTGCACGTCTGCGCTGGGACGATTCCCAGATACATTTAAGCGATATTCTGCAGGCCATTACCGCGATTGGTTATATCGCCCATCCTTTTGATGCCAGTAAGCAGGAAGCAGTTTATAAGAAAGAACGTGCCGTTGCCCTGAAACGACTCGCCATAGCAGGTCTCGGCGCAATACAGGTGATGATGCTGGCTGTGGCATTGTATGCCGGTGATCACTCGGGTATGGATGCCGGGCTTGAAAATTTTATGCGCTGGGTCAGCTTCTTTATCGCTACGCCGGTGGTGTTCTATTCCGCGCAGACATTTTTCAGCTCGGCCTGGCGTGATCTCAGGGCAAGACAGCCTGGTATGGATGTACCAGTGGCACTCGCTATCGGCCTTGCCTATGCGGCCAGCGGCTGGGCTACCATTAGCCGAAGTGGTGAAGTGTATTTTGATTCGGTAACCATGTTTACTTTTTTCCTGCTTGCCGGGCGTTTCCTGGAAATGGGCGCCAGGCACAAGGCCGGCCAGGCGGCCGAGGAGCTGGTGAAGTTACTGCCTGCAATGGCCACCAGGGTAACGGAGCAGGGTGAAGAAACCGTCACCGTGGGTGAGCTGCAGCCGGGTGACAGGGTGCGGATTCGCCCGGGTGAAAGCATCCCGGCCGATGGTGTAATTGTCGAGGGGCGAAGCAGTATCAATGAGTCACTGTTGACGGGCGAGAGTCTACCCCTGGCCAAGGGAGCTAATGACAGGGTTATCGGTGGCACGGTCAATATTGAAAGCCCGTTACTGGTTGAAGTCAGCAAGGTGGGTGAGGACACGGTGCTGGCCTCGATTCAGCGCTTACTGGATCGTGCCCAGCTGGAAAAACCGGCGATTGCCCGTCTTGCCGACCGCGTTGCCGGTTACTTCGTGGGGTTCCTGTTATTACTTGCCACCGCAGTGGGTCTGTGGTGGTGGCAGCATGAGCCGGACCAGGCTTTCTGGATTGTGCTTTCCTTGCTGGTGGTTACCTGTCCCTGCGCGCTGTCGCTGGCAACCCCGGCCGCGATGACCGCTGCCACGGGTACCCTGACCCGGCTTGGGGTGTTGACCACACGCGGTCATGCGCTGGAAACACTGGCACGGGTCAGCCACATGATTTTTGACAAGACCGGGACCCTGACCCGGGGAAGACTGGCACTGTCCTATACACAGTGTATGGATAATCGTCCACAACAGCATTACCTTGATCTTGCCGCCGCTCTGGAAACCGGATCGGAACATCCTGTTGCCCAGGTTTTCCTGCAGCAGGCCAGTGCCGAAAATACATTTACCGCGGAAGAAGTCAGAGCCATTCCCGGACAGGGGGTGACCGGGCTGATAGATGGTCAACGCTACTATCTTGGTAATAGTGATTATATTCATTCCCTGATTTCGGCGCCGAACCTGCCTGCCGATACCATGGCGCCGGCCTATGCCACCGAGGTACTGCTGGCCGACAGCGACAGGGTACTGGCCCGTTTTTATCTGGCCGATGAGCTGCGTGACGATGCGGTGGAATCGATTCGTGCCATACAGCAGGCGGGTATCGAGGTGTGGCTGCTCAGTGGCGATAATGTCTCCGCTGTAGAAGCGATTGCGCAACAGCTTGGGATCGAGCACAGTCGAGCCGGAATGAAACCGGAAGACAAGCTCGCCGTGATCAATGATCTGCAACAGCAGGGTCATATCGTCGCCATGGTTGGTGATGGCGTTAATGATGCCCCGGTACTGGCGGCGGCACAGGTTTCAATAGCCATGGGCAGTGGTACCCAGCTGGCCCAGGCCAGTGCCGATATGGTGCTGTTATCCGAGCAGCTGCCACACCTGGTCGAGGCAATTCGCATGGCGCGGCAGAGCGTACGGGTGGTGAAGCAAAACCTGGGCTGGGCAGTTTTGTATAATGTGGTCGCGTTACCACTGGCTGCAGCGGGCTATGTCGCGCCGTGGATGGCAGCAATTGGTATGTCGGCCAGTTCACTGGTGGTGGTACTCAATGCCCTGCGCCTGAATAAATTCATCCCGCTGCAGGCGGGAATACAGGGTAAAAGCAGCCGGGATCACGTATAATTAAAGAATGGAAATACTCTATTTACTGATACCGCTGGGCCTGCTGGTGCTGGGCGTGGCTATCTGGGGCTTTATCTGGGCCGTGAAAAGCGGTCAGTTCGATGATATGGAAGGGCCGGCACATCGTATCCTGATGGATGATGATGACATCCGCATTCCACATCGCAAGCCGCCGCAGTCCGAAGATAAGCTTTGAGGCGTGGATTTACCGCGATTTAGCTTGATGTTCATCGGTGTCTACATTAGACTTCGCTTAAGTACTTTGTTACACAAGATTTGAGGATATCCACATGAAAGACATGTTCACTTTTCAGAATTTCCCACTGCTGATCATCATTGGCATGGTGGCTTTTGCCTGGTTTAGCTTTTTATCCGTGATTTTCGCCGGCTAAAGCCAGTAGAAATACCTGAAAAAGGGGCGCTATTGTAAAAATAGCGCCCTTTTTTTATGTAAAAATCACATGAACAGGCCTGGTTATAGTAGGTGATTATCTAAAAAATTAAGTAATTGTGTCGCGTATATACAGTCAATTCTCTGAATGAGCGTTAAGTCTATGCTTTTATGGTGTTTATGCTATTCTTAATTGAGAATAGCATAGGGGGAGTGCATCAGCGTGAATAAAAGTTGTGACTGGATTGCTAACAGACCTGTTAAAACAGGTAAGCCATTTATCTTCTCAGTTTTCCTTTTCTGCTTTTTAGCTCTTCTCCTTCCTGCCAGTGCTTCCGCGCTGGGTAAAAAACACCCCCCCAAAATTAATGATTTGCGGGTTTTGGTGGATATTTCCGGCAGTATGAAAAAAACCGATCCG
>JALUTJ010000442.1 GCA_027057985.1 Chromatiales bacterium | reverse complement strand
GCTAACAGTGATTTAGGCCGCGAGCGGCAATTTGTGTAATATGCCGCTCGCGGCATATTCTTGTAATTGTTTTGGTTGTTATCGATAATATACCATATAGTAGTTCTATGGAAATTTACTAATTTTTTGCTAAGGAGTGGCAATATGAAGGATCAATCCATATCCCGTTTCTGGGATAAATTTTCAAAAAAATCAATGAGATATGGTGTTAAAGCTGATGCTGTTCGCTGGATGGTGCGACATGCGGAAGGCTATATCAAATATTATCCTGATGACAGACTGGCTTCCCATCGGGCGGAATTCGTAACGAAATATTTAAATGACAAATGCCGCGATCCACTGTTATTAGACTGGCAATTTCGTCAAATTATACTGGCAATCCGAATTTTATTCACCGAAATGGTGCAGCATGACTGGGCAGAAAATTACGCCTGGGAAATGTGGGATAAAAAGGCTCGTCTATTAAAATCCAGCCATAAATCGGCTGAAGATTTTTTAGAGGATGAATTAAATCGTCTCAAGGAATCACTTAACGAGAAAAATGATTCCGCAAATGGCTTATTTAAAGTGGTGTTTTCAGAATACCCACATTATCTAGAACGCCTGGTAAAATCGATTCGCCTGCAGCAATATTCTCTACGCACTGAGGAGGCTTACCTGAGCTGGTTTATGCGCTTTTTATCTTTTCATAATATGAAAGATCCTGCGGATTTGACCGAGGAAGATATTAAAAATTATTTAGAATATCTTGTTTTCAAAAGAAATGTTTCATCCAGTACGCAATCGCAGGCATTGAATGCACTGGTCTATTTCTATAAGTCAGTTTTAAATCGGGACTTGAGTAATAACATCGAATTTTTACGTTCTAGAAAACCCAGGCATTTGCCTGTTGTCTTATCAACAAACGAAATCAATACGCTATTTTCATTTATGGATAATGATAGTATTCATAGCCTGATGCTACACCTGTTATATGGTTGTGGCATGCGGCTTATGGAATGTGTACGTTTACGTATTCTGGATGTTGATTTTGATTATCAGCAAATCCTTGTGCGAAATGCCAAGGGAAAGAAAGATCGCGTGGTACCAATACCAAAAATTGTTGTTGAAAGATTAAAAGAGCAAATAGAAAAGGTTAAGCTATTACATCAACGTGATCTTGAACAGGGATATGGTTCAGTATTTATGCCGGAGGCATTAGTACGAAAGTATCCTTCGTTTGATAAGGATATAAAATGGCAGTATGTCTTCCCTGCTACCGTTATTTCCAAAGACCCTCGATCTGGTGTTATGCGGCGTCATCATATCAATGAAACTGTATTACAGAAATATATTAAAAAACTGGCGGATAAGGCAGGAATAATGAAACGTGTGACCTGTCATATTTTACGTCACTCATTTGCAACGCATTTGCTGGAAAATGGATATGATATCCGTACGGTACAGGAATTACTTGGTCATACCAATGTATCAACAACGATGATCTATACTCATGTTCTGAATAAACCAGGTGTAACAGTGACCAGCCCGCTTGATTTACTGTTGAATCATCGGGCATGATTTTGCCCGTGGGAACCAGGCAGGGAGCGGATCCAGGTAGTGTTTCTGGTGCATGGGGATAATAAATTCACGGAAATATTTCTGGTAATTGAATTTTTCGCCAAGCAGCAGGGCATAGTTGAATTTGCCAACCTTAAACGGCCGTATCTCTGCGTGTGCAAAATAGCTGGCAATTTTTCTATCTGGTATTCTGCGAATTAATTTGTCATCTGTCATTAAAAGTACAGCAATATTTTTACCATTTAATGCCCTGTAGTTTATGGCAAGATCGTCATCGCGGCCAAAATAGTTATCCATAAACATATTCATCACTTTTCCGCAATGATAGCTGAGAGGGGCTGATTCATCATAATAGGTAGCCGCCCTCAGATAGTCCGGTGCCTGTTTTTTCCATTCAGTGCAAAATGCCTGTGGCGTAATGGCCACCTGATATCGGGAGACGGTATTGAGCTTGTTAATGTTTAAGCCAAGGTAACCAAGGATAGAAAAAATAATAATGCTATAGCTAAAGGATATTATGACTGCTTTGTACAGGCTTTTTAATGGCAATGCATATAGCAGCATATAAATAATAAAGCCAAAATCGATAATCCAGGCAAAGTACAGTGGTTTTTTAAGAGATAGCAGGAGTAATAGCGCAAAAGGCAGCAGTAAAATGGTAGCCAGTACCCGGAATGGAATTTTCAGATCATCTGAATGATGAAGGGCCTGGTAACCTTTATAAAAGAAGTAAATCAGTACCGGGTTAACTACCAGTGCCAGTGTCAATATCGAGCTGGGCAGGTTGGCCAGGTTTGTACCATTGCTGCGATTAAAAACATTGAAAACAATATTTGACCAGCAACAGGTGTAGTTTGTATAAAAATTTAGAACCACAAAGGGCAAAAGGCCAATGGCAAACCAGAAGGTAAAGCGCAGGATCTGTGGGCGTAGATAAAAAATCAGCGCAATAAATACGGGGACTATAACGACAGCAACAAGGTATTTGACCAGGAATGCAGCACCTGCAAAGAGGCCACACCATAGTGCATCTTTATTATTACTGGTTGTTACAAAACGCAAAAAGAAGT
>JALUTJ010000441.1 GCA_027057985.1 Chromatiales bacterium | reverse complement strand
GAAAGGCGGGGGGGCGGATAGCGCCGAAGCCTCGCACGAGGCAACTGAAAAACTTCCAGTCAGATATCAGACCATGGTACCGGAGTTTATCGTCAATTTCGGACCTGGCTCGAAAGTGCGTTACCTGCAGGTTGACCTGCAGATAGCTACGCGTAGTGAAGAAGCACTCAAAGTGGTGAATACCTATCGTCCGGTTATTCGTAATGACATTCTGCTGTTACTCAGTAGTACGACATTTGAGGAACTCAATAGTCGTGAAGGAAAAGAACAGTTACAACGCCGCCTGCTAAATGTCATTAACCGCGATGTCGTGGCAAATATGCATTCATCCGCTAAAGGAAAAAAACATGATACCGGGGAAGAGCATGCGAGTACAGAACATGGATCGGGCATGGACGAAAAAGTCGAAGGCCCGATTGAGAATGTTTATTTCATCAGCTTTATCATGCAGTAGGAATAACTATGTCAGCAAATGATCTGCTTTCACAAGACGAGATTGATGCCTTACTACATGGTGTAGATGATGGTGAGGTTGAAACAGAGAATGATCTTGAATTACAGGATGGTGTAGCACGCGAATTTGATTTTGCCTCACATGATCGCATTATTCGCGGTCGCATGCCAACACTGGAAATGATCAACGAGCGTTTTGCGCGCTGGTTTCGCATCAGCCTGTTCAATATGTTACGTCGTTCTGCCGAGATTTCGGTAAGCGGTGTACAGATGGTCAAGTTTTCTGAATACCTGCACAGCATGTTTGTGCCAACCAGTCTCAATATTGTCAAGATTCATCCTCTGCGTGGTTCAGCGCTCTGCGTGTTTGATCCCAAGCTGGTATTTATCCTGGTCGATAATTATTTTGGCGGTGAAGGTCGTCATGCCAAGATAGAAGGCCGTGATTTTTCTGCGACCGAGCAACGCGTCATCAGCATGGTATTGAACGATGCCTTTAAGGATCTGGAGAATGCCTGGAAGCCGGTAATGGAAGTGGATTTTGAATTTACCAATATGGAAGTTAATCCGCAGTTTGCCAATATCGTCAGCCCTACCGAGGTGGTAGTGGTTTCGACTTTCCATATTGAGCTTGATGGTGGTGGCGGTGACTTTATGGTCACCATTCCCTATTCAATGATTGAACCAATCCGTGACTTGCTCGATGCCGGTATTGCCAGTGATACCAGTGATAAAGATGAACGCTGGGTCATTTCACTGCGTGAAGAGATTAAGCTGGCTGAAGTCGATATCTCGGTACATTTAACCGATGTTGAAATGCAATTATCGGAACTGATGGAGCTGAAAGAAGGCGATATCCTGCCAATCAATATGCCGGAGATGGTCACACTTAAAGCCGAGGATGTTCCTGTACTACGTGGCAAGCTCGGTGAGTCGCGTGGCAGCAAGGCGGTAAAGATACTGGAGCAGGTCGATCATTCTGTCGACAAAAAACTGCAGCAACTAAATACAATGAAGCGTCATAAAGATAAAGGTGAAGAAAATGAGTGAAGGTGAAGACAGCACAATGGATGAATGGGCAGCGGCAATGGAAGAGGCTGGCACGCCCATGGAAGACGTCACGGAACAGCAGGCGCAACAGGCTGAAAATGTGCCGCTGGATAAACTGGAAAACAGTGCTCCCAGCAGTAATGAAGACGTCAACCTCGATGTAATTCTGGATATCCCGGTGACTATATCCATGGAAATAGGTCATACCAAGATTAATATCCGCAACCTGTTACAGCTTAACCAGGGTTCCGTGGTGGAACTGGATCGCATGGCAGGTGAACCACTGGATGTTATGGTCAATGGAACCCTGATAGCCCACGGTGAAGTCGTGGTAATTAACGAGAAGTTTGGTATTCGTCTCACGGATATTATCAGTCCTTCCGAACGTGTTAGAAAACTCAAGTAGCAGGCAGTACCAATGCGTTTTATATTGACAGTTTCCCTGTTTCTGGTAAGTCCCTGGTTGATGGCTGAAACCCCATCAAAACAGGCCATTGCTTCACTAAGCAAGGAACCGATTGGCGTAGGCAATTACCTGCAAATGTTCTTTGGTTTGTTAATTGTTGTTGGTCTAATCATAGGCATGGCCTGGTTTATGCGACGCATGGGCAAAATGAGTGGTATCAGCAATGCAAATCTCAGGGTCGTTGGCGGTATTTCCATTGGACAACGTGAACGTATCGTTCTGGTTCAGGCCGGTGAACAACAGTTACTGGTCGGTGTGGCGCCAGGGACGATTCGCACCCTGCATGTGCTTGAAGAAAAAATCGATACTGCGGCAACTTCTTCGACACAGGGTGGTATGAGTGGTTTTGCCGACAAATTACAGGCGGCAATGAAAAAACGGGGACAGTCATGAAACAGTCGCTGAAGCCTGGCGCCATGCTGTTCTTGCTGGTCTTACTCTTACTGCCTTTTGAACAGGCAAGTGCCGAGGCCGGTTTAAAGGCGATTACTGTCACTACCGATGCCAATGGCCAGCAATCCTACAGTGTCAGTATCCAGATTCTTATATTAATGACCGCGTTAACGCTATTACCGGCAGCGTTAATGATGATGACCTCGTTTACCCGTATTATTATTGTTCTCTCAATTATGCGCCAGGCACTTGGCCTGATGCAGGCACCTTCATCACAAACTCTGATTGGACTGGCACTCTTTCTTACCTTTTTCGTTATGGCACCGGTACTGAACCGGATTAATAATGAAGCCCTGCAACCCTATCTGGCAGAGCAAATGACGATACAGGATGCTGCAGTAGCAGCGGGAAAGCCGCTACGTGCCTTTATGTTTGGTCAGACGCGTGACAATGATATTACGACCTTTGCCAATATTGCCGGTTATGAAAAATTTAACAAGGAAGATGATGTGCCTTTTACCGTGCTGGTGCCGGCCTTTGTTACCAGTGAGCTGAAAACGGCATTTCAAATTGGTTTTCTGCTTTTTATTCCCTTCCTGATAATCGATCTCGTGGTCGCCAGTGTACTGATGGCCATGGGTATGGTGATGTTGTCTCCTATGGTTATTTCTTTACCGTTCAAGATTATGCTGTTTGTACTGGTTGATGGCTGGAATCTGATTATCGGCACCCTGGCCTCGAGTTTTTATTTATAGGGAGACACGAGTATGAGCCCTGAAGACATTCTTACTATTTTCCAGAACGCCCTCAATGTTATGTTGATGTTGATCCTGGTTGTTCTTATTCCTGCATTACTTGCCGGCTTACTGGTGAGCATGTTCCAGGCCGCAACCCAGATTAATGAAATGACACTGAGCTTTATTCCCAAGCTACTGGTCACTGTACTGACACTGATGTTTGCCGGGCCCTGGATGCTGGGACTGCTGGTAGATTACACCACGCAGCTGATTCACGATATTCCTTACCTGGTAGGATAAGACAGGATATGGTTATCTCGGCAACAGAAATTACGGCACTGGTTGGTGCTTATCTATGGCCACTGTTTCGTGTTTCTGCCATGGTGACTGCGGCTCCGGTATTCGGTACTCGCAGTGTGCCCGTCAAGATAAAGATTATGACCGCGCTGGCAATTACCTCGGTACTGGTTCCTATTTTGCCTGTACCGGAAGTGGATGTTTTCAGTCCACTGGCAATTTTAATTATCATGCAACAGATATTGATTGGTCTTATCCTCGGTTTTAGCGTGCAACTGGTTTTTAGTGCAGTAATAACCGGTGGACAGATTGTCGCTATGCAGATGGGGCTTGGTTTTTCCCTGATGGTAGATCCTCAAAACGGTTCACAGTCCCCGGTATTGAGTCAGTTCTATATCCTGCTGGTAATGCTGGTGTATCTGGCGATTAACGGTCACCTGTTACTGGTGGAAGTGCTGGCTGAAAGTTTCCGTACCATGCCAATCTCGGCACAGGGTCTGGTTGCGAATGACTTTATGCAGGTTGTCCGCTGGGGCGGCAATATCTTTGCTGGTGGTCTGGCCATTGCACTACCGGCAATTGCCTCATTACTGGTAGTGAATATCACCTTTGGCGTTATGACACGTTCTGCACCACAGCTGAATATTTTTGCGATTGGCTTTCCCATTACCATCCTCATTGGTTTTGCGCTGGTAATGGTGACCTTGCCAACGGTTACACCACAATCGGTTTCTCTGTTTAGTGATGTCTTTCACCTGTTGCAATCAATTATGGGGATTCGCTAATGGCAGAAGATACCGGTCAGGAACGCACCGAACAACCCACGCCGCGAAGACTGCAACAGGCGCGGGAAAAAGGGCAGGTACCCACATCAAGGGAGCTCAACACCATGATTATGATGTTGATGTCGGCAGTGGGTATCTTAATGATCGGGCCTTCAGTGGTCAGTGGCTTTATTGAACTTTTCAAGTCGCATCTTAATATCAGCCGTGCTCATATCTTTGATGTTACCGCGATGACCGCCATGCTTGAAGATGCCATGCTCGATGCGCTGCTGAGCCTGGCGCCGTTTTTCGTGATTATGATCATTGCTGCGGTTGCCGGTTCCCTGTTAATGGGCGGCGTCAACTTCAGTACCCAGGCGCTGTCATTTAAATGGGAAAAACTCAACCCTGTCACTGGGCTGGGACGTGTCTTTTCAAAGAAAGGGCTGGTTGAACTTATCAAGGCACTTGCCAAGTTTCTGGTTATTGGTACCACCGCGGTGGTATTTCTTTATACCCAGATTGATACTTATCTTGGCCTCGGGCGTGAGCCCCTGGTACAGGCCATTCCGCACATGGTAAACCTGATGATGTGGGCTTTCCTGGCAACCGCCATGGCCCTGGTCTTTATTGCCCTGGTCGATGTGCCATTCCAGATCTGGGACTTTACCCAGCAACTGAAGATGACCTTCCAGGAAATCAAGGATGAAAACAAGGATACCGAAGGTAATCCGGATGTTCGCAGCAAGGTTAAGCAGGTACAGCGTGAGATGGCACAACGGCGCATGATGGCTGCAGTACCAGAAGCCGATGTCATTATTACCAACCCGGAACACTACTCGGTGGCAATTAAATATGATCAGGAAAAGATGGTCGCACCGGTTGTCGTTGCCAAGGGTGTGGATGTCATCGCGATACAGATTCGTAGCATTGCCCGCCAGCATAATGTGCCTATTTTACAGGCACCACCACTGGCGCGGGCACTGCACCATACAACAGAAATTGACCAGGAAATTCCACAGGCACTTTACCTTGCCGTGGCCCAGGTACTGGCTTATATCTTCAAGCTGCGTACCGATCCGAACTGGTTCAAAAAAGACAAAGAACACAAGATAAGTGATCTTCCGATACCAGATGATATGCAGTTTGACAGTTAACAGGTGATAGCGTGGCAGAAGTAGCAATACTGGATAATGTTAAAAATATCACTCGCAATGGGCTGGGTGCTCCCATCCTGCTTGTGGTTATGATGGCCATGATCGTGGTGCCGCTGGCCCCGTTCATGCTCGATGTCTTTTTCAGTTTTAATATTTCTCTGGCGCTGGTGGTATTACTGGTGACGATTTATACCTTGCGGCCGCTTGATTTTTCGTTGTTTCCCACCGTCCTGCTGGTAACAACCCTGTTACGGCTGGCATTGAATGTTGCTTCTACCCGCGTGGTATTACTGAATGGGCATACCGGTGGAGATGCTGCCGGCCAGGTCATCAAGGCCTTTGGTGAATTCGTCGTTGGCGGTAATTATGCTGTTGGTATCGTGGTGTTTGCGATTCTCGTCATTATCAATTTCGTGGTTATTACCAAGGGTGCGACCCGTATTTCCGAAGTCAGTGCAAGATTTACACTCGATGCCATGCCCGGCAAGCAGATGGCGATCGATGCTGATTTGAACGCGGGGCTTATCGAAGCCGATGAAGCACGGCGCCGTCGTGAAGAAATCAGCTCCGAGGCTGAGTTCTATGGTTCCATGGACGGTGCATCCAAATTCGTACGCGGAGATGCGGTTGCCGGCATCCTGATCCTGCTGATTAATATTATCGGTGGCCTGATTATCGGTATTGCTCAGCATGATCTCAGCTTTGCAGTGGCAGCAAAAAACTATGTACTGTTAACCATTGGTGATGGTCTCGTTGCCCAGATACCTGCCTTACTGCTTTCTACTGCAGCCGGCATTATCGTTACCCGTGTTTCCAGTAACCAGGACATGGGGCAGCAGGTGCTGAGTCAGCTGTTCAATAATCCAAAATCCCTTTTTGTTACCGCCGCTATTCTCGGCATCATGGGCATTATTCCCGGTATGCCACATTTTGCTTTCCTGTTCCTGGCGCTGCTCAGCGGTACAGGTGCCTGGCTAATCCGGCAGAAACAGCAAAAGGCCGCAGTACAGCCTGCACCGGTTGAAAAAGTCGAGACGCCACCCGAAAGCAAGGAACTGAGCTGGGACGATGTGACCCCGGTCGATACCATTGGTCTCGAAGTCGGCTATCGCCTGATCCCGATGGTGGACAAGGAGCAGGGTGGTCAGTTGATGGCGCGCATCAAGGGCGTACGCAAAAAACTGTCACAGGAGCTGGGCTTCCTGGTACCGGCCGTTCATATTCGTGACAACCTTGAGCTGCCACCAAACGGTTACCGTATCACCATGATGGGCGTGACCGTGGGCGAGGCGGAAATACAGCCTGACAAGGACATGGCCATCAATCCCGGCCAGGTCTATGGCACTGTACCCGGTATCGAAACCACCGATCCGGCATTTGGCCTCGAGGCACTCTGGATCGATCATTCGCAGCGTGACCAGGCCCAGACCATGGGCTATACCGTGGTCGATCCCAATACCGTGATTGCCACACATCTTAGCCAGCTGCTACAGACGCATGCCAATGAACTGCTGGGGCATGAAGAAGTGCAGCACCTGCTGGACAAGCTCTCAGAGACCACGCCGAAACTGGTTGAGAACCTGGTCCCGGATACCCTTAACCTCGGCATTATCGTCAAGGTACTGCAGAACCTGCTGGCCGAAGGTATTCCTATCCGTGATATTCGCACGATCGCCGAAACACTGGCGGAACATGCTACCCGGAGTCAGGATCCTGACGAATTAACCGCCGCTGTACGTACCTCACTGGGTCGCCTGATCGTGCAGCAAATCAACGGAATGGCGCCAGAACTGGCTGTCATCACCCTTGATCCAAATCTGGAACAGTTGTTGCATCAAGCAGTACAGGCAGATGGAGGCGGTGGTGTTGAACCCGGCCTGGCAGAGCGCCTGTTTACTGCACTGCAGGACAGCGTTCAGAAACAGGAAGCCATGGGGCAACCGGCGGTACTGCTGGTATCAGGACTGATTCGAACCATGCTGGCACGTTTCGTTCGTCATACCATACCGAACCTGCACGTTCTGTCTTACAACGAAATCCCAAGTGACAAGCAGATTCGTATCGTTGCCACGGTGGGACAGGAAAAAATGACATAGCCTGGAATTGCACCAGCTTTAGAGGCCCGGCAAGATGAAAATTAAACGATTTATTGCAAAAGATATGCGTAGCGCCCTGCGCAAGGTAAGCGAAACACTGGGACCGGATGCCGTTATCCTTTCCAATAACCGCATGGATGAAGGTATCGAGATAGTGGCTGCCATCGATTACGATGAATCACTGATTAGCGAGCCAAAAAAGGCAACATCTTCAACCGCATCCAACCCGTTTATCGACGAGGATACAACACTTTCCCGGGCGCATATCGAGGAACGTGAGCGTAAAGCGGCTCTGGATGATATTCGCTATGGTCGTAATATCCCCTCCGCACCGTCTGAACCGGCAGCACAGTGCAGGGATCATCTCTGGACTGAAGAGCCCGCAATCATGGATATGAAATCCGAACTAAAATCTCTCAAGGGCCTGCTGGTGAACCAGCTCTCCAGCATGAGCTGGGGACAGGAAGTCAAATACCATCCATTACGTGCCCGCCTGTTACAGCGTCTTATCTCTCTGGGATTGGGGCCTCGCCTGGCAAGAGAAATCGCTGCCGAGGTGGATGAGGAGCAGGACTTTGAGCATAACTGGCGCATGGCGCTGGGGGAACTGGCGCATCGCCTGCCTGTGGGTGAAAACGAGATCATTGAACATGGGGGTGTCGTTGCCCTGGTGGGAGCTACCGGTGTCGGTAAAACCACGACCATTGCCAAGCTCGCTGCTCGCTACACCCTCAAGCACGGCCCACACCGTGTCGCTCTGATTACCACGGACAATTACCGGGTTGCGGCACAGGAACAGCTACGCAGTTATGCCCGTATCATGGGGATCCCGATGCGCATCGCCGGCAATGCCGATACCCTGCGCGAGGCACTGGATTCACTGGCGGACAAGGATCTGATTCTTATCGATACCGCCGGCATGAGCCAGCGTGATATGCTGCTGAAC
>JALUTJ010000440.1 GCA_027057985.1 Chromatiales bacterium | reverse complement strand
GTCTTTGAAACGAGCCAGTACGATCTTGTTTTCCATCTGAGTCATCTTGGCACCCGCACCGATCAGCAGACCGTATGCAGAACCGGAAGACCATGGTGCGTACCATACACGACCAGCACCTTCACCTACTGAACGAGGCTTGTAGATATTGGAAGCACCGCCGGCACCGACGATTACTGTCTTCGACTTGAATACGTGGTAGTTACCAGTACGGACGTTGAAGCCAACGGCACCGGCAACACGGTTTTCCTTGCTTTCATCCATCAGCAGGTGAGTTACACAGATACGGTTACATACCTTGTCAGCTGACTTTTTCGCTGCTTCAGCAACGATAGGCTTATAGGATTCACCGTGAATCATGATCTGCCAGCGACCTTCACGCTGGTAAGCGCCGGTCTTTGGATTTTTCATCAGAGGCAGACCCCATTCCTCGAACTGATGCACAGCCGAGTCAACGTGGCGAGCCATATCAAACAGAAGATCTTCACGAACCATACCCATGAGGTCGATACGTGCATAGCGCACGTGATCTTCCGGGTTGTTCTCACCGAAGCGAGTACCCATGTAACAGTTGATCGCGTACAGACCCTGTGCAACAGCACCAGAACGGTCGATATTCGCTTTTTCTGCGATAACGATCTTCTTGTCTTTACCCCAGTATCTTGCTTCGAAAGCGGCGCCAGTACCACCAAGGCCAGCACCGACAATCAATACGTCGATATTGTCTTCAACAATTGTTTTGTAAGCCATTAGTAGTACACCCCTTCTTTCATTGTCAGGCCATTAGATTCCAGCGTATGCAGGCCGCCGTCATCGAGACGAATATATTTCGGCTCGTTGTACAGCAGTTGGCTGTTACGCATATCATCAGCAGGAGCAGAAGCTTCTTTCAGGTTTGGAATTGATTTGCCCCATGGTTTTGTTGTAATTGGAGCGAGCAAGTCCCAGTCTTTCTTACCGTTACGGAAGATAATGCGCCAGGCGATAACACCCTTTTCTTCATCACGGCGTACACGTACGGAGTGACCAAGTGGGGCGAAGTCGGCATAGCCGCGAACATCAATCGCATTATGTGGACAAGCCTTAACACAGGAGTAGCACTCCCAGCACATGTTTGGCTCGATGTTGTATGCACGGCGCAGGGTTCTGTCGATGTGCATGATGTCTGAAGGACAGATATCTACACACTGTCCGCAGCCATCACAACGGGTCATGTATACAAAAGTAGGCATTATTAAATCCTCTCTATCTTTTTAATTAGTAATGGCGAGGCGGCTCACGCTTGATGCCGAGGCCCATGTAAGGAGGGTTATCACCCATGTAAGTTGGAATATCAGGGAATTTTTCCTTGGTTTCCGCACTGCTCAGGTCTGGAATGTCTGGCAGGTTTTCACGAGAACCATTCGCCCAGATAACTTTCTTCTGATAAGCCGCAGCTGGCTTGAAGAACATGTGTGCAAATTTAGACCAGATAACAGTGGTGAACAGCAGTGTGCTGGCAACGATAAACAGCCAGAACATCAGTAATGAACCGGTGTAAGCCCAGATCAGCGCCAGTGTGCTCATGGCGAGCAGTGACAGGATAAAGACATCCTGGCGGAAATGAACCTTGTACCACGGCATACCTTCAGCCGATACGTCTACGCGGATACCAAACCAGAACCAGTAACCACCAACGGCCAAACTGATTGCACCGGCATACCACAGCGTTGGCCAGATGCCAGCGTCGGCTTTATCACCGAACATGAATACCAGAACGACGGTTGAAACAACGAACAGGATGAAACCGTACATGGTCATCAGGTGTGACAGACGACGCTTCTGGTTATAAAACTCAGATGAAGTCAGGACTTCACTGGCGACTGTCTTGATCAGCAGGGCGTTCTTTTCTCCACCACTGAGCTGACGTTTGGCTTTTTTAGCCATGGCTTCGGTGTAACCATCGAAGTATTTTTTGCTCCGCTTATGGATGACGTCAATCACAACACCAGCGATAACAAATACAAACATGGTAATCACGTATGTCTGCATCTGAGCTACTGAAATGATATCGGACAACGCAGCGAAAGGGTTGCTGGTAATCATATCTTCTAAACTCCTCCATCGAAAAAATTAACGAAACGTATAGTAAACAATTGCCGGCATTATATCTATTCAATAGTCGTAACTTAGCATAAGAATAATTTATAATTATTAGGCGGACTTATGGGCCTGAAGTAGACTGTCAAGGTGAAGAAAATACTGAAAATAACGGTTAAAAAGGCACTTCAGGCTCTTGGGAACTGCCACACTTTTTGCAATGCCTCTATAACCTATCATAATACTCGGGATTAAAAAAAAAGGTCACTAACCATGAAGGTCAACGCCCTTTTGAGCCTGAGTTTCAGGCGGCTTTATTTGCCCCGGGTTTTTGTATGGTACAGCCCTTCTTTAGTGGCACGCTCGTACTGGTCAAGCTGCTTCATGACCAGGTGCAGCGCCTCGGCATACGGCACGGTGCCCTGTTTACGAATCACCGCCTGGCCTTCCTTACTAACAGCAAACTTGATGAAATCCCGTACGATGGGATCCTTGTTGCCGCGTTTGATCACAAGATAGAGGGGACGATACAGGGCATAGGAGCCATTTTTGATA
>JALUTJ010000439.1 GCA_027057985.1 Chromatiales bacterium | reverse complement strand
TTTTGAGGGCGCGCTCGAAGAAGCCTACAAGGCCGGTTTTCTTGGTAATGATATTCAGGGCTCCGGTTTCAGTTTTGATCTCTATGCTCATCTTGGTGCCGGTGCCTATATCTGTGGTGAAGAAACCGCATTACTGGAATCCATCGAGGGTAAAAAAGGTCAGCCACGCTTCAAGCCGCCATTCCCGGCCGGTTTTGGCCTGTATGGCAAACCCACCACGATCAACAATACCGAAACCCTGGCATCGGTGCCGGTTATTCTGCAAAACGGTGGCAAGTGGTTCCTTGAGATGGGCAAACCGAATAATGGTGGCACCAAGCTGTTCTGTGTTTCCGGGCATGTCAACAAGCCGGGTAACTTCGAGATACCACTGGGTACCCCGTTTGCCGAGTTACTGGAAATGGCCGGTGGCGTGCGTAATGGCCACAAGCTAAAAGCCGTTATCCCGGGTGGTTCATCGGTGCCGGTGTTACCCGCTGAAATTATTATGGAAACCGACATGGATTATGATTCATTGTCCAAGGCCGGCAGTATGCTCGGTGCGGGATCGGTAATTGTGATGGATGAAACCACCTGCATGGTGGGTGCGCTGGCGCGGCTGTCACATTTTTATTACGAAGAATCCTGTGGCCAGTGTACGCCATGTCGAGAAGGTACCGGCTGGCTGGCAAAAGTCATGCACCGTATCGAACATGGGGAAGGACGCCAGGAAGATCTGGATTTACTCGATGATGTGGCACACCGTATTGGTGGCCGTACCATCTGTGCACTGGGTGACGCTGCAGCCATGCCGGTAATGAGTTTCCTCAAGCATTACCGTGATGAGTTTCAGTATCACATCGATCACAAGAAGTGCATGGTTTAAACAAGCAGACAATAACAAAAGAAGCTGACGAGAGTTAAGATGGCAAATATAGAAATCAACGGAAAACCGCTACAGGTCGCTGATGGATCCATGGTGATCGAAGCCGCTGATGCTGCCGGTATTACTATTCCGCGCTTTTGTTATCACAACAAGCTCTCGGTTGCGGCAAACTGTCGCATGTGCCTGGTCGAGGTTGAAAAGGTCGCCAAGCCGGTTCCCGCCTGTGCCACACCGGTAACCGATGGCATGAAAGTCTTTACCCGTTCTACCATGGCGCTGGATGCACAGAAAAGCGTCATGGAATTTCTGTTGATTAACCATCCTCTGGACTGCCCTATCTGCGACCAGGGTGGCGAGTGTGAGCTACAGGATATTGCCATGGGCTTTGGCAAGGCCGAGTCGCGTTACACTGAAGCCAAGCGCGTGGTGGCGGACAAGGATATCGGCCCACTGGTGGCAACAGAAATGACCCGTTGTATTCACTGTACCCGCTGTGTGCGATTCGGTAAGGAAATTGCCGGTATTCGTGAAATGGGGGCAACCGGGCGCGGAGAACATACCCGTATCGGTACCTATGTCGAGCAGGCGGTGACTTCCGAGCTCTCCGGTAATATTATCGACCTGTGCCCGGTGGGTGCCCTGACTTCAAAACCGTATCGTTACACTGGCCGTCCATGGGAAAACAGCTCAAGTGATGCCATTGCTGCGCATGACTGTATCGGCTCCAATATTAAAGTTGAAACCCGTCGTCACAAGGTGATGCGGGTGTTGCCAAAAGATAACGAAGCCATCAATGAAACCTGGCTATCGGATCGGGATCGCTTTAGTTACCTCGGTCTCAAGCATGAAGATCGCCTGACTGCACCGATGATCAAGCAGGGTAATGAGTGGAAAGAAGTGGACTGGCAAACCGCACTCAACTATGCCTATGAAGGGCTGAAAACCGTTATCGATAAAGACGGTGTTGAAAATATCGGTGCCCTGGTTTCACCCTCAGCCACGCTGGAAGAAATGTATCTGCTGCAGAAACTGATGCGTGGCATCGGCAGTAATAATATCGATCATCGTCTGCGCCAGTCTGATTTCTCAGGCCAGGATCAGGCTTCCCGTTTCCCAGCACTGGGGCAGGGTATTGCAGAGCTCGAAGACAATAATGCCATCCTTATGATCGGCTCATGGCTGCGTAAGGATCAACCCATGGCATCACACCGGGTTAGAAAAGCTGCCCTTAAGGGTGCAAGCATTATGGCAATCAACCCGGTTGATTATGAATTTAATTACCCGCTGGAAGAAAAAGTCATTTCAGTCCCGGCCGCAATGGTGGCGGATCTTGCTGCCGTTTGTAAGGCACTTTTAAATCTGACAGGCAAGGCGGCTGCCGAAGGCCTGGATGCACTGTTAAACAATGTGAGCGCCAGTGATGCGCATGTCGCGATTGCTACACATTTAAATAATGCCGATAAGGCTACTGTGATCCTTGGTACCCAGGCGCAGTGTCAGCCACAGTATGCCGACCTGTATGCACTGGCGGCTATGATTGCCGAGCTCTCGGGTGCCAGCTTCAGTGTTCTGGCCGATGGTGCCAATGCGGCAGGCGCCTGGTTATCCGGTGTGCTTCCGCATCGTAATGCCAAAGGTGATGCGGTCAATGGTAAGCACGCTGCAGAGATGATTGAAAATGGTATGAACGCCTTCGTACTGCTGAATGTCGAACCTGAGTTTGATAGTGCCAACCCGGCACAGGCTGTCAAAGCGGTAAACGAGGCAGATTTTGTTATTTCACTGACACCATATGTTACGGATGAAATGAAGGCTTATGCCGATGTGTTGTTACCGGTTGCTCCGTTCACTGAAACGGCGGGCAGCTATATCAATGTAGAAGGGCAGCTTCAGCGTTTTACCGCGGCGGCAGCAACCCTGGCAGAAACCCGACCGGCCTGGAAAGTACTGCGCGTGCTGGGCAATATTTTTGAACTCGAAGGTTTTGAACAGGTAAGTTGCGCCGATGTTACCGATGAAGCCATGCAGGTGATGGGGAGTATTGAAAATAGTAATAAAGTGCAGTGGCGTTGTCCTTCTGAACTGGGCAAGCAAAGTGATGGAGTGACCCGGGTGGGCTTATTACCCCTCTACGCGGTGGATAGTATCGTGCGCCGTGCCGATGCACTGCAACAGACGGCGGATGCGATCAGGGCCTGTGCCATTTTGAATTCCAGGCTGGCAAAAGAACTCGGAATAGAAGATCAGGATAATGTCATTGTTAGCCAGGCTGAGGTAAAAACAACACTGCGGGCTTATATCGATGATGGTGTTGCCGATAACTGCGTGGTCATTCCGCAGGCTGTCGCCGGTGTTGAAGTATTTAACAGTGCCTACGCTGAAGTTGCACTGATAGCAAAGAATTAACAGAGAGTTGATTGATAGATGGAATGGTTAAATACAGGTATTGACTGGCTGGCAGCATTGTTTAATGACGTTGTTGTTGTCTATTTCCACATGTTACCGGAATGGTTACAGACCACGATCTGGATCCTGCTGAAAATTGTTGCCATTATGCTTCCACTGATGCTCTCGGTAGCTTACCTGACACTGGCGGAGCGCAAGGTGATTGGTGCCATGCAGGTTCGCATGGGGCCTACCCGGGTTGGTCCCCGTGGCTCACTACAGCCGATTGCCGATGCGGTAAAACTGATCTTCAAGGAAATCATTATTCCAACGGGTGCCAACAAGTACCTCTTCCTGACAGCGCCATTATTATCGCTTGGGCCAGCACTGGCGGCATGGGCAGTATTACCGTTTGGCAGCGATATGGTACTGGCCGATATTAATGCGGCTCTGCTGTATGTACTGGCACTGACCTCGGTCGGTGTTTATGGTGTCATCATCGCGGGCTGGGCATCGAACTCTAAGTATGCCCTGCTGGGAACAATGCGTTCGGCAGCACAGATTGTTTCCTATGAAATTGCCATGGGCTTTGCCCTTGTTGGGGTTCTGATTGCGGCGGGCAGTCTTAACCTGGGCGATATCGTCAATGCGCAAAGTGGTAACCTGGGATTACTTAACTGGTACTTCCTGCCCTTATTACCTTTATTCGTGATTTACTTTATCTCCGGTGTGGCAGAGACCAACCGTGCTCCGTTTGATGTGGCTGAAGGGGAGTCTGAAATCGTTGCTGGTTTCCATATCGATTATTCAGGTATGGCTTTCGCGGTCTTCTTCCTTGCCGAATATGCCAATATGATTCTTATTTCAGCCCTGACGGCAATTATGTTTCTTGGTGGCTGGCTGTCACCTCTGCATGGCCTGTTACCCGAGTCTGTATTATCTATTCCGGTTATTGGCAGTCTTGTTGCTGATGGTATCCACTGGTTTATTTTCAAGATATTTATTTTTCTGTTCCTGTTTTTATGGTTTCGTGCCACCTTCCCGCGTTATCGCTATGACCAGATCATGCGTCTTGGCTGGAAAGTATTTATTCCCGTTACCATCGTATGGCTGCTGGTTGTTGGTGTCATGGTTCTGGCAGGGCTGGCTCCCTGGTTTAGTGCGGCTTAGGAGAAAACAATGTCACGATTTATGCGCTTTTTGAAAAGTTTGTCTCTTAAGGAATTGCGGGTTGGTATGGGTGTTACCGGTCGTTATTTCTTTGCCCGCAAGTTTACCCTGCAATATCCGGATGATCGGACGCCACTGTCGCCACGTTTTCGTGGTCTGCATGCGCTGCGTCGCTATCCTAACGGAGAAGAACGCTGTATTGCCTGTAAACTCTGTGAGGCAGTATGTCCGGCACTGGCCATTACCATCGAGTCGGAGCCGCGTGAAGATGGTACCCGCCGAACAACCCGCTACGATATTGATCTGACCAAATGTATTTTCTGTGGTTATTGTGAAGAGTCATGCCCGGTGGATTCGATCGTGGAAACACATATTTTTGAATACTATGGTGAGAAGAAAGGTGATCTTTATATGACCAAGGAACGTCTGCTTGCTGTTGGTGACAAGTATGAAAAAGAAATTGCAGCGGCACGAAGCCTTGATGCGCCTTATCGTTAAACGCAGGAACAGATAAATGGGATTTGAAACTATCGTCTTCTATGTCTTTGCCGCCATTACCGTGTTTAGCGGGATGATGGTGATCACGGTAAAAAACCCGGTGCAGGCAGCTCTGTTCCTGGTGCTGACATTTTTCTCAACCGCTGCCATCTGGATGTTACTGGAAGCCGAGTTTCTTGCCATAACCCTGGTACTGGTTTATGTCGGTGCGGTCATGGTGCTGTTCCTGTTCGTGGTGATGATGCTGGATATCAATGTTGCGCGGATGCGTGCTTCCTTTATCAAGCACCTGCCACTGGGACTGGTAGTGCTGGCACTGATGATTGGCATGATGCTGATGATAGTCGGCGTGGATCATTTTGGAGCGGATAAATTTGCCGAGCCAGCGCGGCATGCAGCGGATTACAACAACACCCGTGAACTGGGTCTGGTGCTGTACACGATTTATGTCTACCCCTTCGAGATTGCCGCAGTCATCCTGCTGGTTGCCATCGTTGCTGCGATAGCGCTGACATTGCGTCGTCGTGCAAATACAAAGCATCAGAAGCCTGAGCAACAGATCGCGGTGCAGAGAAAAGATCGTATTCGCATGGTTAACATGAAAGCAGAAGAACAGAAATAGGTTTCATTATGATTGAACTGTCAGACTATCTCATTCTCGCGGCAATTATGTTTAGTATCAGTGTCGCTGGTATTTTCCTTAACCGGAAAAATATCATTATTATCCTGATGTCGATCGAACTGTTATTGCTTTCGGTCAATATTAATTTTATTGCGTTTTCTTATTATCTTAACGACCTTGCAGGTCAGGTATTTGTTTTCTTTATACTGACCGTAGCAGCAGCCGAGGCTGCAATTGGTCTCGCTATCCTGGTGGTGTTGTTCCGTAACAAACGCACCATTGATGTCGAAGAACTGGATACCATGAAGGGGTAGGGCATGACCGATAATATGGAAAATATTTATCTCTGGATTGTACTGGCACCGTTAATTGGTTCCATTATTGCCGGCCTTTTCGGTAAACAGGTAGGGCGTAGTGGTGCCCACTGGGTTACCATTACGGGTGTGGCAGTCTCCTTCGTGCTTTCTGCGCTGGTTTTCAAGCATATCAATATCGATGGTGGTGAGACCTTTAACGGCTCTGTTTATACCTGGATGGTGGTTGATGGCTTACGCTTTGAGGTAGGCTTCCTGGTTGACCAGCTAACTGCGATGATGATGGTGGTGGTCACTTTTGTTTCGCTGATGGTTCATATCTATACCGTGGGTTATATGAAAGAGGATCCGGGCTACCAGCGTTTCTTTAGCTATATTTCACTGTTCACCTTCTCCATGCTGATGCTGGTAATGGCGAACAACTTTATGCAGCTGTTCTTCGGCTGGGAAGCGGTAGGACTTGTTTCCTACCTGTTGATCGGTTTCTGGTACACCCGTGAATCCGCGATTTACGCTAATCTTAAAGCCTTCCTCGTCAACCGCGTCGGTGACTTCGGCTTCCTGCTGGGGATTGCCGCGGTACTGATGTATTTTGGATCGCTGGATTATGCAACGGTCTTTGCCAATGTCGATAAGGTCAATGGCCAGAGCATGGAGATTATTTCAGGTTCTCAATGGTCAGTGATGACCGTGATTTGTATTTCCCTGTTTATCGGTGCCATGGGTAAATCGGCACAGGTACCACTACATGTCTGGTTACCGGATTCAATGGAAGGCCCGACACCGATCTCGGCGCTGATTCACGCTGCGACCATGGTGACTGCGGGTATCTTTATGGTCACAAGAATGTCACCGTTGTTTGAGTTTTCGGAAACGGCTTTAAGCGTCATTCTTGTAATCGGTGCAATTACTGCATTGTTTATGGGCTTCCTCGGACTGGTACAGAATGACATTAAACGTGTCATTGCCTATTCAACCCTGTCACAGCTGGGTTACATGACCGTGGCGCTGGGTGCCTCGGCTTATGCGGCCGGTGTTTTCCATCTTATGACACATGCCTTTTTCAAGGCACTGCTGTTCCTCGGTGCCGGTTCGGTCATCATCGCCATGCACCACGAACAGGATATGCGCAAGATGGGCGGGTTGCGTAAATATATGCCCATTACCTGGATTACTTCGCTGATCGGTTCGCTGGCGTTGATTGGCACGCCATTTTTTGCCGGCTTTTATTCCAAGGATTCCATTATCGAGGCAGTCGGCCACTCGGAACTAGCTGGTTCCGGTTTTGCTTATGCTGCCGTTCTGACAGGTGTCTTTATTACCGCACTATATAGTTTCCGTATGTACTTTCTGGTATTCCACGGTAAAGAGCGTATGGATGAGCATACCCGTGAGCACCTGCATGAAACCGAGAAGGTGGTGTGGATACCGCTGGTTTTACTGGCCATTCCTTCTATCGTGATCGGTGCCATTTATGTGCATGACATGGCCTTTGGCGACTTCTTTGGTGATGCCATTTTCGTCCTGCCACAGCATGATGTACTGGGTGAGTTATCAAAAGAATTCCATGGCTGGTTTGTGATGGCGTTCCATGCACTGACCACGTTGCCATTCTGGTTTGCTTTCGCTGGTGTTGCCGTTGCCTGGTTCCTTTATATGAAGCGTCCGGATATTCCAGACTGGTTTGAACAGAAGCTGTCATTTATCTATAAACTGCTGGTGAACAAGTATTATGCCGACAAGTTTAACGAAGTTGTCTTTGCCGGTGGCAGTCGAGCTATTGGTCGCCTGTTGTGGCACCTGGGTGATCAGAAACTGATTGATGGCCTGGTGGTCAATGGTTCTGCTCGTTCAGTAGGTTATTTTAGTGCCATTATCCGGCATATTCAGACCGGCTACCTGTATCATTATGCATTTGCCATGATTATCGGATTAATTGTATTGATGGGTTTATACGTTCTGTAACGGTAAAGTCATAACAATAATAAAAGGTTATTAACATGTTTCAAGATTGGCCATTATTAAGTCTCGTAATATGGACACCAATACTCGGTGGCCTGATTATGCTTGCCGTTGCCAAAAAGGATAACCCTGCCAATACCCGGTTGATTGCATTACTGGTATCGGTTTTAACCTTTCTCTTTTCTATCCCGCTGTATACCGATTTTGATAGTAGCAGCGCAGTCATGCAGTTTGCTGAACTGACACCATGGATTGATACTTTTAATATCAATTATCATCTTGGTGTTGATGGTATATCCATGCCACTGATTATTCTGACCACCTTTATGACCGTTATCGTGGTAATTGCAGGCTGGGAAGTGATTAAAGACAGGGTAGAGCAGTACATGGCGGCTTTCCTGATTATGGAAGGACTGATGGTTGGGGTTTTTGCAGCACTGGATGCGGCCCTGTTCTATGTTTTCTGGGAAGCTATGCTGATTCCGATGTTTATCGTTATCGGTGTCTGGGGTGGTCCTAACCGGGTTTATGCCACGATCAAGTTCTTCCTTTATACTTTCTTTGGTTCCGTATTTATGCTGATTGCCCTGTTATACCTGT
>JALUTJ010000438.1 GCA_027057985.1 Chromatiales bacterium | reverse complement strand
GCGCTTGTGATGGGGCTGGTACTGGCCGGCGTTGTGGTCTTTGTACTCTATACCCTGCTGCACAAGGAGCTTGAAGCCGACCTTGAAAAGTACCTGTTACTGATTACCGATACCCTCAAGGGTAACCTCAAGGTACAGTATGAGTTTAGCCTTGTAGAAGTGAAGAAGGCGGCAGCGAACGTGGCGAATATCCGTCTCGACCAGACGAACCTGGCGCGAGAACGGGACCTTGCTGAAGGTAGTGAAAAAGTAGCTTCACAGGTATCTTTGCCGGATGCGGATCCCATGTTTATGGATAAGGATGCTATCCAGATGGAAGAACTGGATGATAGCTCGATGCTGGATGAACTCGATAGCACCGAGACACAAGTGGCTGAAGCGGTAGCCAGCCAGCCGGCAGCAGCACAGAACTTGCCGTCACTGCCAGAAGAAATTTTCAAGGCCTATGATATTCGCGGTATCGTTGCCAGGACCCTGACCGTTGAGAACATCAAGTTTATTGGTCAGGCCATTGGCAGTGAAGCACTGGCACGTGGAGAGAGCACTATCGTCTTTGCTCGTGATGGTCGTCTATCCGGCCCGGAACTGGGTAAGGCACTGGTTACCGGTTTAATCGAAGCGGGAATGAAAGTCATCGATATTGGCATGTTGCCAACACCCGTACTTTATTATGCTGCAGCAGAGCTGAGCAATGGTACCGGTGTGATGCTCACTGGCAGCCATAACCCACCCGACTATAACGGTATCAAGATGATGCTCGGTGGTGAAACACTTTCCGGTGATACCATTCAGGCATTACGTCAACGTATCCTGAGTGGTAATTTAACCACGGGCCAGGGCAGCTATAGCAATGAGCTGGTACTGGATAAATACATCGAGCGTATTACCAGTGATATCCATCTCAAACGCAAGATGAAGATCGTTATCGATGCCGGAAATGGTGTCGCCGGTGCGGTTGCCCCCCGCCTCTTTACCGAACTGGGTTGCGAGGTGACACCAATCCATTGTGAAGTGGATGGTCACTTCCCGAATCATCACCCCGATCCCAGTCAGCCGGAAAACCTGGCAGACCTGATTGCGGAGGTGAAAAAGCAGGGTGCCGATCTTGGGCTTGCCTTTGATGGTGATGGCGATCGCATTGGAGTTATCAGTGGTGATGGCAAGGTGATCTGGCCGGATCGCCTGATGATGCTGTTTGCCAAAGATGTACTCAAGCGCAAACCAGCCGCGAATATTATTTATGATATCAAGTGCAGTTCCAACCTGCGCCAGGTGATCGAGGAAGAAGGGGGTATTCCATTGATGTGGAAGACCGGGCACTCGCTGATCAAGGCGAAGATGAAAGAAACCGGGGCACAACTGGCCGGTGAAATGAGTGGCCATATTTTCTTTAAAGAACGCTGGTATGGTTTTGATGATGCACTTTATGCCGCAGCACGCCTGCTGGAAATCCTCTCCAAAGAATTGCGCAAGGCACGCGTGGTTTTCTCCAGCCTGCCGGATTCGGTGAATACCCCGGAGTTGAAAATCAATATGCCTGAAGGTGAACACTTCAAATTTATCGAACAGTTAAAAGAAAAGGCCAATATGTTTAGCGGGGCTGAGGTCACGCTGATCGATGGTGTTCGGGTTGACTATGAGAATGGCTGGGGCCTGGTGCGAGCTTCCAATACCACGCCTTGCCTGGTGCTGCGCTTTGAGGGTAAGAATCGGGCTGCCATGGCCGAGATACAGGAAAAATTCCGTGAAGTGTTGACTTCGATTAGAAGTGATATCACTTTACCGTTTTAAAATTTAAAAAAAAGAAGACTTTATGACAATAGAAAAATCATCCGCGGGCCATATTGCCAGCGTATTGACCGAGGCACTGCCCTATATCCGTCGTTTCCAGGATAAAACCATCGTTATCAAGTACGGTGGTAATGCCATGGTGGATGAAAAACTGAAGCAGGGGTTTGCCCGTGACATTGTACTAATGAAACTGGTGGGTATGAACCCGGTCGTGGTACATGGGGGTGGCCCTCAAATCGGAGATATGCTGAAGCAGATTGGCAAGAAGAGCGAGTTCGTCAAAGGTATGCGGGTGACTGATTCCGAGACCATGGATATCGTTGAAATGGTACTTGGTGGCCAGGTCAACAAGGATATCGTCAATCTGATCAACCAGCAGGGCGGTCACGCGGTGGGTTTGACCGGCAAAGATGGTGGCCTGATTCATGCGCGAAAGATGCTGTTTAGTGAAGATAATCCGGAAGTCAAAGCTCCCGAGATCATTGATATCGGCCATGTTGGTGAAGTTGAAAGTATCGATGCCTCGATTATTCATATGTTGATGAAGGGCGACTTTATCCCGGTAATCGCGCCGATTGGTGTCAGCAGTGATGGCCAGTCCTATAACATCAATGCCGATCTGGTTGCCGGTAAAATGGCGATTGCATTGAACGCGGAAAAACTGATGTTACTGACCAATACTCCGGGCGTACTGGACAAGGACGATAATCTGTTGACCGGCTTATCGGCGGAAGAAGTGCAACGCCTGATTGATGAAGGCATTATTTATGGTGGTATGTTGCCGAAGATTGCCTGCGCCATCGATGCCGTTAAGTCCGGGGTACAGACCGCACAGATTATCGATGGCCGTGTCGAACATGCGGTG
>JALUTJ010000437.1 GCA_027057985.1 Chromatiales bacterium | reverse complement strand
TTTTCTGCTACATTAAGAGAACATAATAACGCGGTGATCAAGTATCAGCTTAAGGGCAGGGCGCGTTCTTTTTCTTCCTATAAGCATAAAAAGAAAAAAAATGATCAATAATATCTCAGAACGTGGCCGTTTTATTACCCTTGAAGGTACTGAAGGCGTGGGTAAAAGTACCAATATGGCTTTTATCGAAAACTGGATTCGGGATAAAGGTATCGAGCTGGTCGTGACTCGTGAGCCTGGGGGAACCGAGCTGGGTGAAAAACTCCGTGCCCTGTTACTCGATGCAAAAGAAACTGCCATGTGTGCCGATACCGAGCTGTTACTGATGTTTGCTGCCCGGGCACAACACCTGCAGCAACTGATTATCCCGGCACTCGAAGCCGGTAAATGGGTACTTTGTGATCGCTTTACCGATGCAACCTATGCCTATCAGGGTGGTGGACGTGGTATCGATATGCAAAGGATAGCCGAGCTGGAACAATGGGTGCAGGGTGATTTGCGGCCCGATATAACGCTGATACTGGATATGCCGGTAGAAGAAGGGCTAAAAAGGGCTGGTCAGCGCAGTGCACCGGATCGTTTTGAGCTGGAAAAACAGGATTTCTTCCGCAAGGTTCGCCAGGCTTACCTTGACCGGGCGGCTGCCAATCCTCAACGATACCGTGTTATCGATGCTTCACCGGGTATCGAGCAGGTTCAGAGCTCAATAGAGACAGTGCTGGAGTCATTGTAAGATGAAATATCCCTGGCAACAGGCTAACTGGAACAATCTCACTGCCAGCCGTAATAATAACCAGCTATCGCATGGCCTGCTATTCCATGGGGCCAGTGGCACAGGCAAGCTGGATTTTGCCCATCATTTTGCTGAATGGTTACTTTGTGAACAACCTGATAACGACAAGGCCTGTGGTCAGTGTAAGTCATGCCAGTTACTACAGGCAGAATCGAACCCGGATTACCTGATACTGGCACCCGAAGGGGAGAGTCGTGATATCAAGGTGGATCAGGTCCGTTCCCTGATCGACAGGCTTGCGCTGACCCGGCATAGCAGCGGTACCCGGGTAGTAGTAATTTCACCGGCTGATACCATGAATATCAGCGCCAGCAACAGCCTGCTAAAAACACTGGAGGAGCCACCGCCGGGGACGATTCTTATCCTGGTTACAGATCGGCCTTCCGCCCTGAGTGCCACTATTCGCAGTCGTTGCCAGCAAATTCGCTTTGATTTACCCGCAAAAAGTGAGGCTCTGCAGTGGATGGCGCAGCAGCAGCTGGAAAATCCCGAACTGTTATACCGGCTTGTCGCCGGGGCGCCGCTGGCGGCCGTGGCACTGGTCGAGGATGACGGGCTTGAGATTCGCCAGAAACTGTTTGAAAACTGGCAGCAACTGGCACAGGGAAAGGTCGATCCGGTCACAAGTGCGGATATGTGGCTCAAAACCGGGTTCAAGAACAAGGCTAACCTGCCGTTATACTGGGTAAGCAGCTGGATTATCGACATGATTCGCACTTTGCAGGGGGCAGGTATTGAATCCATGGATAATGTGGATTACGCTAAAAACCTGCAACAGATGGCGCTTCAAACCGATCTGAAAGCATTGTATGATTTATATGACCGGGTCAATGAAACCCTGCGTATGAGCGAAAGTCCGGTCAACCTGCTGAATCTGGTGGAAGGTCTGCTGATTATCTGGTCGGGTCTGAAACGCAGAGCAGCTTAAACAAACAGGATAACAACATGGTAGCACCGGTAGGACGACAAGGTATTTTATCACTGACCATTAAGGACAAGAGCGCGCTATATGCAGCCTATATGCCTTTTGTCAGAAATGGCGGCCTCTTCATTCCAACCAACAAAAGCTACAAGCTGGGGGATGAAGTATTTATGCTGTTGACCCTGATGGAAGAAACCGAAAAGGTTCCTGTTGCCGGCAAGATTGTCTGGGTCACACCGAAAGGTGCACAGGGTAACCGTGCTGCCGGTATCGGGGTACAGTTCAGCGACCAGGATGGCGGTGCTGCACGCACCAAGATCGAAACCTATCTTGCGGGCGCATTGAAGTCCGATCGCCAGACCCATACCATGTAATCAATGCACCGTTTTTAAACAACGGGCACTATGCCCGTTTTTTTATGGAATAAATATTTTTTCAGGAAAATTATGTTTTTAGTCGATTCACACTGTCACCTCGATCGTCTCGATCTCAAACCTTACGATGATAACCTGGATAATGCACTGAGCTATGCCCGTGAGCAGGGAGTAGGTCATATGCTCTGTGTTTCCATCAATATGGAAAACTTCAGGGCTGTTATCGATACTGCCAAAGCTCATGACTTTATTTCAGCTTCAGTTGGTGTTCATCCTAATGAAACCGAAGGCCATGATCCGGATGTGGATGAACTTATACAGCTGGCTGATGATGACAAGATAGTTGCCATTGGGGAGACCGGCCTGGATTATTTTCGTACCAGTGGTGATATCAGCTGGCAGCAGGATCGTTTTCGCCGCCATATTCATGCTTCAAGGGAAACCGGGAAACCCCTGATTATCCATATGCGAGAAGCCACCGAAGATACACTACGCATTTTAAAGGAAGAAAAAGCCGATGAAGTCGGCGGTGTCATGCATTGCTTCGTTGAGGACTGGGAAGTAGCAC
>JALUTJ010000436.1 GCA_027057985.1 Chromatiales bacterium | reverse complement strand
GCACTTGCCGATATTGTTGTGATTACGAATAAATCCAGCAAGGTCGATTCGCTAACAGCTTCAGAAGTAAAGGATCTTTTTTTACAGAAGAAAAAGCAGTTTCCAGATGGTTCAGATGTTGTACTGGGTGATCAGAACAACAGTAGCCCTGCTCGAAAAGAGCTGGCAAAAAAGGTGCTGGGGAAAAGTCTGAAAAAACTGAATCGTTACTGGTCAAAGCGTGTTTTTGCCGGCAAGGGTATTCCACCCAAAGTAGTGGGTGATGATGCAGATATGAAGGCATGGGTTGCAAAAACACCGAATAGCCTTGGTTATATCAATGCAGCAAGCGTGGATGCATCGGTTAAGGTGTTGTACACGCCATGATCAGGCAGGAATGTTCCTCCCCCATACATTCCCTGCCCATTGCATATAATAGGGATTGCATAGTATGAAGATGTTTAACTCACTTTCAGTTTTCACAAAAATCATTCTTATTGGCGCAGTAGGGGTGCTGGGTTTTATTCTGAACCTGGTTTTTGGTTACTGGGTTTCGCTGGATAATGATGCCCGCATGCAATACCTGCAGCAGGTCAGTTATCCGGTACTGGAAAATACCGATGCCAATGTTTCGCGTATGACCCGTATCAAAGATGTGATGGGAACCGCGGTTTATACCGAAGATGAAGAGCTGATTACAGAGACCACCGATCAGCTGGCAAAAGAAATTCGCCAGTCATTCAGAAAAATAAAAGAACTGGAACCGGCCAGAATGGCAGTTATCGACAGGCTGGAGCAGTCTTTTAAAAGTTATTACGATACTGCACGAAAAATATCGCTGGGCATTATCAATGAAACCATTCCCGAGTCGGAACGGCAGGCGGCTTCAATCCGTATGCTCAATGCGATGAAAGATTTCGAGAAAAAAATGCTGGATTATCGACAGGATGAATATAATAACTTTCATTCCATGATTGATGGTACCCGTGAAGCTGCCGCCAGCAGTAACCATATCAGCCTGCTGATTGGGTTTATTATGACTCTGTTGATGGCCTCGGTGGTATTCGTAGTGGGTCGTTCCATCAACCACAGTATCGAAACCGTGGCAGATTCGCTACAGGATATTGCCAGCGGGGAAGGCGATTTAACCCGACGTCTTTCCACCAGCAGTAAAGATGCTATTGGCCGCCTGGTAAAAAGTTTCAATATCTTTATGGAAAAGCTGCAGGGGATTATCAGTGACGTTACCAGTCTGACCAACCAGGTTGCCACTGCTGCCGAGGAAATGTCCTCTATCTCAAGGGAAAGTAATGAAGGGGTTAAAAAACAGCAGATGCAGACCGAACAGGTCGCTGCAGCAATGAATGAAATGACAGCCTCAGTCAATAATGTAGCCGAGAGTGCCAGTTCAGCTGCTACAGCGGCCAGTAATGCCAGTCAGGAAGCACAGAGTGGCTCAGAAGTGGTGAATGAAACAGTAGCAGCGATTAATAATCTTGCCAGCGATGTTCAGGGAGCGGCCACTGTCATCGCCCAGCTTGCCAGTGACAGTGAAAATATTGGCGGTGTGCTGGATGTGATTCGGGGTATCTCTGAACAAACCAACCTGCTGGCGCTGAATGCAGCAATAGAAGCAGCACGGGCCGGTGAGCAGGGACGGGGCTTTGCCGTTGTTGCCGATGAAGTGCGCACCCTGGCAAGTCGTACCCAGGAATCCACCCAGGAAATTCAGTCCATGATAGAACGTCTGCAGTCCGGGGCAACACAGGCCATGGATGTAATGCAGCGTGGCAGTGAAAAGGCCAGCTCCAGTGTTGAGCTTGCGGCAAGGGCGGGTGAATCCCTTGATGCAATTACCTCGGCCGTTGCAACCATTAACAGCATGAATAACCAGATTTCCGGTTCTGCCAGTGGTCAGGGAGAGATGGCAAATGAGATCAACCAGAACATCAGAAATATTAGTGAGATAGGAGAACAAACAGCGCAGGGAGCACAGCAGACTGCGACAGCCAGTCAGGCTATGGCGCAGCTTGCCACACAGTTACAGGGACTTGTGGGGCAGTTTAAGGTTTAATCGATTTCTCCAGCCACTGGGTAATAGTTTCTGCTGCCTGTGGTCGGGACAGGTAATAGCCCTGGCCCTGTGTACAACCAAGAGAAGTCAAAAAGTCGAGCTGTTGCTGGGTTTCAATGCCCTCGGCAACCACGTCCATTTCCAGTCCATGCGCCATGCTGATAATGGTGGTGGCAATCTGCATATCATCCCTGTCCTGAGGAATATCCATAATAAAGGAGCGATCGATTTTCAGGGTAGTGATCGGTAATTGTTTCAGGTAACTGAGGCTGGAGTAGCCGGTTCCAAAATCATCGATCGAGAGCCTGATACCCGAGCCCCTGAGATTATTCAGGGTGCTGATGACCTTATCGGAAATATCGAGAAAGATTCTTTCGGTAATTTCCAGTTCCAGTCGATTTGCGCTTAACCCGGTTTTTTGCAGGATGCTTTCGAGGTTGCTGCAGAAAAGTTTATTGTCAAACTGGATTGAGGATACATTGATGGCCAGTTGCAGTTCGCCATATCCCTGCGCGTCCCATTCCTTAAGCTGCTTGCAGGCATGCTCGAGTACCCAGTTACCAATATCCGCAATCAGACCGGTTTCCTCGGCGAGTGGGATAAAC
>JALUTJ010000435.1 GCA_027057985.1 Chromatiales bacterium | reverse complement strand
TCATTTTCCGGCAGACTTTTCAGGAAAAATGATAAATCCTCGATATCTGCCGGCCGGTAAAAACGATCGGCAACACCACCGACACGCCATGAAGTATGACGCGACATGGGTTCATTTTCTGTCAGAACCCCGCGGTATGTCGTTTCAGTTTTTGCCATTGCCAGTCCCATGCCTTAACCGTTTGTCAGCTCTTGTTCCAGCCTGGCTGCAGCAGCACCAATACTGCCTGCCCCCAGGGTTAATAAAATATCGCCATCTTTAATGACCCCTTTCAGGGTCTCTGCAAGATCATCCATGTTTTCAACAAATACTGGCTCGACCTGTCCACGGGCGCGAATCGCCCGAGCCAGACTACGGCTATCGGCACCCGCTATTACTGCCTCACCAGCAGAAAATACTTCCAGTAAGACCAGTGCATCAACCGTAGAAAGTACCGCAGTAAAATCTTCAAACAGGTCACGGGTACGGGTATAACGATGCGGTTGAAAAGCTACCAGCAGGCGTTTATCCGGCCAGCCTCTACGTATTGCCTGTATCGTCGCTTCAACTTCGCGTGGATGGTGACCATAATCATCGATGTGTAATACTTTTTTACCATCGACATCATATTCGCCATTAATCTGGAAACGACGGCCGATGCCCTGGAAGTTCTGTAACGCAGTTTGTATTGCAGCAACATCAGCACCAACTTCATTGGCTACTGCAATCGCGGCCAGTGCATTGAGTACATTATGCTTGCCCGGCATATTCAGAGTCACCGTCATCCAGTTTTCCTTATCCCTGTTGGATACACTAAAGCGAGTCTGGTTACCTTGCTGTACCAGATCACTGGCTCGAATATCGGCATCCTCGCTAAAGCCATAGGTAATAATCGGCCGGTTGATACGGGGAATAACATTGCGCACTTCATCATCATCGATACATAAAATGGCAAGACCGTAAAACGGCAGGTGATGCAGAAACTCGATAAAAGTCTGTCTCAGGTTTTCAAAGTCACCGGCATAGGTTTCCATATGATCGGCATCGATATTGGTGACAATGGCCATCATCGGTTGCAGATGCATGAAAGAAGCATCACTCTCATCAGCTTCTGCAACCAGATAATGACTATCACCAAGCCGTGCATTGGTGCCGGCACTGTTTAAACGCCCACCAATTACAAAGGTTGGATCGAAACCACCTTCGGCCAGAACACTGGCAACAAGGCTTGTGGTTGTTGTCTTACCATGAGTACCGGCAACGGCAATACCAAAACGGAACCGCATCAACTCCGCCAGCATCTCGGCACGCGGTACCACGGGGATGCGTCGTTCATGAGCAGCAATAACTTCGGGGTTATCTTCCTTAACCGCAGTTGAAACCACAACAACATCACTGTTTTGCAGGTTCGAAGCATCATGGCCAAAGAAAATATCTGCACCGAGTTGAGTCAGCCGTTTTGTAACTGCGTTTTCATTCAGGTCAGAGCCAGATATGTCATAGCCAAGATTCAGCATTACTTCTGCAATACCGCCCATACCGACACCACCGATGCCAACGAAGTGAATGCGGCGAATCCGACCCATGCTGGGTTCTTCGCGAAGTTGAGCCAGATCCAGCTTCTTAACCATTGTTTTCTCCCAGACAAATACCGGCAACCTTATCAGTGGCTTCTGGCATTGCCAGTGTCCGCGCAATTTTCGCCATACTTAGTAATTTCTCTCGCCCTGCTTGCAGTAGCTCAGTCAGGGTCTTTACTAACCCTGTTTCAAGATCATTTTGTTGTATTAATACCGCCGCACCGGGTTCGGCAAGATAGGCAGCATTTTTCGTCTGGTGATCATCCACTGCATATGGATAAGGAACCAGTATCGATGCCACACCAGCATTGGCCAGTTCTGAAATGGTAAGGGCGCCGGCACGACAGATCACCAGATCAGCCCACTTGTAGGCCGTCGCCATATCCTCGATAAACTCGGTAATTTTTGCCTCTATACCAACCCTGTTATAGTTTTCAATCGTTTGCTGTAGCTTGTTCTTTCCTGCCTGGTGCCAGATTTCAATATCATTCTCCATCGCAGTCAGCGTTTTTGGCACGATTTCATTTAGCGCCTGTGCCCCCAGGCTCCCTCCTACAATCAGAATACGAATGGCACCACGATGACTGGACATTCTTTCTTCCGGTTCATCGATTGCGGTGATTTCTTCGCGAACCGGGTTGCCGGTAACAACCAGGTTATTGCCCTTTTTAAAGCTACCCGGAAAAGCCTGCATAACTTTTGTTGCAAAACGGCTCAGTACCCGGTTGGTTAATCCCGGGATGGCATTCTGCTCATGCAGGTAAAGCGACTTGCCGGATAAAACGCTGGCAATACCTGCCGGTCCAGTAACAAATCCGCCCATCCCCAGCACACTGTCGGGGCGGGTTCTGGCAAAGACACGCAGCACCTGATAAACAGCATGAACCAGCTTAAACGGAACCAGTAGCAGGGTTTTCACACCTTTACCACGTAAACCACTGATGCCCATTATTTCAAAATCGAAACCGGCTTCCGGTACCACGCGAGACTCCAGTCCAGCAGTAGTTCCCAGCCAGGTAATTTTTATGCCCCTGTCCTGCAGCTTACGGGCAACTGCCAGCGCCGGGTAGACATGTCCACCGGTACCACCCGCTGCGATTAATAC
>JALUTJ010000434.1 GCA_027057985.1 Chromatiales bacterium | reverse complement strand
ATTGGTCGCCTTTCTGCCTTTATGGGCAATGCCGGTGTGCTGTTACGTGCCTATGTCTATGCACGTCTGCTGGGACGTGAAGGCATGCATCGGGTTGCCGAGTATGCCACGCTCAACGCCAACTACATGATGAAGAAACTGCAACAGGCCGGCTTTGAACTGGCCTTCCCGGATCGCAAGGCGACGCACGAATTTATCGTGACCCTGCGCAAGCAGGCAAAGGAACTCAATGTTACCGCGATGGATTTTGCCAAGCGCTTGCTCGATTATGGTTTCCATGCACCGACCACTTACTTCCCGTTACTGGTGCCAGAATGTTTCCTTATCGAGCCGACCGAAACCGAGGATCAGGATACGCTCGATGGCTTTATCGAGGCCATGGTTAAAATTCAGCAGGAAGCCGAGACCGATGCCGACAAGCTCAAGGGAGCACCTTATACCTTGCCAGTGCGCCGACTCGATGATGTCAGGGCTGCCAAGGAACTGGATCTCACCTGGAAGCCAGCATAATGGCCAAGCCCGGCACAACAGGTATTAAAAGAATTATCAAGGCCTTTGGTTTTGCCTGGCTGGGCTATATTGCAGCATTCAAGCATGAAGCTGCCTTTCGCCAGGAGCTGCTTGCCGTTATCGTGATGACACCGCTGGCCATTATTCTGGCTCCGGGCTGGCTGGAAATGGCCATGCTGATTGGCAGCCTGTTCCTGGTGGTGATCGTCGAGTTACTTAACTCGGCCATCGAGGCCGTGGTCGATCGGGTTGGGGATGATTATCATCATCTTGCCGGGCGTGCCAAGGATATGGGTGCCGCCGCGGTACTAACTTCAATCCTCAGTGCCTGTGCCGTGTGGGGAATTATTCTTATACCGGAATTTATCCATTACCTGAAAGGCTGATTCATGTAATACTAGGCGGGTATTTAAATAATATCATTAACGGAGTGCTTTTATGTCTGCCCTGATTTGCGGTTCTTTCGCCTATGACACCATCATGGTGTTCCACGACAAGTTTAAAAACCATATTCTTCCCGACCAGGTTCATATCCTCAATGTCTCTTTCCTGGTACCGGACATGCGCCGCGAGTTTGGTGGCTGTGCCGGTAATATCGCATTCAATCTCAAGTTGCTCGGTGAAGAGCCACTGCCAATGGCAACCGTGGGCACCGACTTTGCGCCCTATGCTGAGTGGATGGACAAGTTTGGCATTAGCCGCAAGTATTTAAAAGAAGTGGATATGTACACAGGCCAGGCATTTATAACCACCGATGAAGATGACAACCAGATTACCGCGTTTCATCCCGGTGCCATGAGCCTGTCACATGAAAACAGCGTGCTGGATACCGAGGGAGTTCGTGTTGGTATTGTTGCTCCAGATGGTCGTGATGGCATGTTGCAGCATGCGGAACATTTTGCCGAGGCCGGTATCCCGTTTATTTTTGATCCGGGCCAGGGCCTGCCCATGTTTGATGGCGAAGACCTGATGAACTTTGCTGAAAAGGCCACCTGGATTGCACTGAACGATTACGAGGCACAGTTATTCGAAGAGCGCACCGGCAAGTCACCGATTGAAATTGCTGATATGGTCGAAGCCCTGATTATTACCCGTGGTGCGAAAGGTTCGCATATCTATACCGATGGTCACCGCATCGATATTCCGGTATGCAAGGTCAATGGTATCAATGATCCCACCGGTTGTGGTGATGCCTTCCGCGCTGGTCTGCTCTATGGCATTCTTAACGAGCTGGACTGGGAAACCACCGGTCGTATTGCATCATTAATGGGTGCTATCAAGATCGAATCTCATGGTACCCAGAACCATGCCTTTACCATGGATGAGTTCAAAGAACGTTATCGCGAAAATTTTGGGCAGTCATTCTAAATGGCTTCACCACTCAATGCGGCGCTATTATCCGGGCTGGTTTTTCCCGGTACCGGGCAAATTGTCAGTGGCCATGTAAAACGAGGCTGGTTGATCGTTAGCATCCATGTGCTATTGTTTTATTTAATAATAAAAGAAATTATCAATAGCCCGCTACTGGAAGAGATACAGCGCCGTGGTGTAAGTACTGATATGGAGCAGGCACTACAGATGTCGGCAGATCTGCAACAGTTTTCTGCCGGGCCGTATCTGAATATTTTACTACTGCTATTCCTTGCAGGCTGGGTGCTTTCCATTGTCGATGCCTACCGGGTGGCAGGAAAAAAATAATACCATCAATTTCAGAGTGTATGTTGCAGAGTGCAAACCATGAAAAAATATTGATCTGGATCAATTTTTTTTAATAATTCTGCGGTAATATCACGATTTACTAATATAAAAATGATGATTGCTATGCCCGTGCATGATGCCGGGTTATTTTTTTACTGTTATTTTTCAGGGAGTTATGAAAAATAACAGAGTAAAACTAAGGAGGCAGTATGGCTCACAAGCTATACGAGTCAGACGGGCATACCGTTTATTTGTTCAATGAGCTGGTGACCGGTGATGGTATCCAGTCCAACCAGTTGTTCATTGAAAATCACCATCATTCCGCGATTTTCGATCCTGGTGGGGCGCTGACCTACCAGCCATTGCACATGGCCGTTTCCCGGATCAGCTCGATCAAGGAACTCGATTATATTTTTGCCACCCACCAGGACCCGGATATTGTCAGCTCGGTGGATAAGTGGATCATGT
>JALUTJ010000433.1 GCA_027057985.1 Chromatiales bacterium | reverse complement strand
CAGCAAGCTGGAAGTCGTCGAATACCGACCCCAGGCTCAGCGGTACTGGAATGCCCGGCACTAATTGCTGTGAACGATACCCTTTCCGCACACCCTCGTCTCTGATAAAGTGAGCATCAGTTTTTTACCTTGATTTTATTGTTTGAATTTGGCGAAACCCGCCAGAAAAGGAAGCTAAAAAGTGTTTGAAATGATTCAATCCGGTGGCTGGCTGATGCTGCCCATTATTGCCTGTTCAATACTGGCACTGGCTATCGTTGCCGAACGTTTCTGGTCCCTGCAGGAGAAGAAAATCAATCCACCAAACCTGGTGGCACAGGTCTGGCAATGGCATAAAAGCAATAGCCTCAGTGATGAACATATCGTCGCCCTGAGCAACAATTCTCCACTGGGACGGGTACTGGCGGCCGGGCTGGTCAATCGTAACCATCCACGTGAAATTATGAAAGAAAGCATCGAGGAAGTGGGGCACCAGGTCATCCATGAACTCGAACGCTACCTCAATACCCTGGGTACCATTGCCTCGATAACGCCACTTCTGGGTCTGCTCGGTACGGTTATCGGTATGATCAAGGTCTTTGCCGCAATTACCACCCAGGGCGTTGGCAACCCGACGGTACTGGCAGGAGGGATTTCTGAAGCCCTGATTACCACCGCGGCGGGTTTATCGGTTGCGATTCCATCGCTGATTTTTTACCGTTACTTCCGTGGCAAGGTCGATGCGCTGGTATTAAAAATGGAAGAAGAAGCCCTGAAGATCGTTGATGTCATGCACGGTGAAAGAGAATAAGCATGTTACGTACTAAACGTGATAACGACCTCGATCTGAACATCACGCCACTGATTGATGTGGTTTTCCTGCTGCTGATATTCTTTATGGTTTCAACCACCTTTCAGCGTGAGTCAGAAATTTCAATTGAGTTACCCGAAGCTTCCGGCAAGGTGGCGAAAAATGAAAAGAAGGTGATCGAAATCAGTATCGATAACCAGGGTAATTACTTTATCAACCAGCGTAAAGTCAAAGACAGCAATATTAAAACACTGAAAAAAGCCATTTCTATGGTGCGTGGTGAGGCCAAAGATCCGAAGCTGATTATTAGTGCAGATAAAATGACACCGCATCAGTCAGTGGTTCGTGCCATGGATGCAGCACGGCAACTGGGACTGGTGCATTTAACCTTTGCGACCCGGCAGGTTAAAGACAAGTAATTTATGAGCGAAGCAAAAAATAAAAATGATGCAGTCGTGGTTTACCGGCGACTGCTGGGTTATGCCGCACCGTACTGGAAGATTTTTATTCTTGCCGTTATCGGAATGGTGATCTACGCCGCAACCGAAGTCTCCTTTGCCCAGCTGCTAGAACCAATGATGGACGGGGGCTTTGTTGAAAAAGATCCGGACTCCATGTTCTGGGTACCGATCATACTGGTGGCTATTTTTGCGCTGCGCATTGTGGGTAATTTTCTTTCTGAATATGGCATGGCGATGATTGCGCGTAATGTTATTCGTGATCTTCGTTCACAGGTTTTTACCAAGATTATTACCTTACCAGCTTCATATTATGATAATGCCTCTTCGGGGACAATTCTCTCGAAAATGGTTTATGATATTGAACAACTGGCCGCTGCCGCTTCTGGCGTGGTGATTACTCTTATCCGGGATGGTATCACCGTGATTGCGCTGTTTGGCTGGATGCTTTATCTCAGTCCATTGCTGACCTTTATTCTTTTCGTTATTTCTCCTTTTGTCGCCTACGTGGTAAACAGTGTTTCTCGACGTTTTCGTATGCTGGGCACACGAATACAGAACTCGATGGGCTCGGTTACCGATATTACCGAGGAAGCTATCAAGGCCAACCAGGAAATCAAGATTTTCGGTGGCACCGAGTTTGAGAAAAAACGTTTTGAAGATGTAAACAGGTATAACCGTAGTCAGCACCTGAAACTTGTCGCCACCAATGCCATTAGTAGCCCAACCATTCAGCTGATTGTGGTACTGGCCTTTGCCTTTATGATTTACCTCGCCACTAATCCTGAATTTGTCAAAGGTATTACCGTGGGTAAATTTGTTTCTTTCCTTATGGCAATGGTGATGCTGTTACAGCATGCCAAGCGCCTGACCACCATCAATATGACCCTGCAACGTGGTATTGCCGCTGCTGAAAGTGTTTTTACCTTCGTCGATAGTAAGGAAGAAATTGACCAGGGTACGGATGAAATTCATGACATTATAGGTGATGTCGTTTACGAGGATGTCTGTTTTTCTTACTCGGATGAACATGAAGATATTCTTAAAGATGTTAACCTGCATATCAAGGCCGGTGAAACCGTGGCTTTTGTTGGCCGTTCCGGGGCGGGTAAATCTACACTGGTAAGCCTGCTACCGCGTTTTTATGATGTCAGCAGCGGTACCATCTACCTTGATGGTCATGACATAAATAGCCTGACACTACAAAACCTGCGCAGCCATATTGCCCTGGTGAACCAGGATGTTACCCTGTTCAATGATACCGTGGCGCACAATATTGCCTATAGCGATCTTGAGAATGTCAGTGAAGAGAGGATTATTGCCGCAGCAAAAGCCGCACATGCGATGGAATTTATCAGTGAATTACCACAGGGCATCAATACCATCGTTGGTGAAGATGGTGTGTTATTATCCGGTGGGCAACGACAACGTATTGCGA
>JALUTJ010000432.1 GCA_027057985.1 Chromatiales bacterium | reverse complement strand
GTAAGTATTCAATACACGATATAGCCCTCCTTTAAGATAGCCATTTTTCATGTTGGGCGCTATGATAGGCGCATGAGCAGTGAATACATGACATCGGAATTACTCGAGGAAGATCCGGGACTGATTGACCTGATCGAACGCTTTCTGACCCGCCTGCCGGTCATGCAGCAGGCGATAGAGCAGGCCTGGGAAGCCGGTGATAGAGAGAATTTTTCCCAGCTTGTGCACCAGATGAAGGGGGTTGGTGGTAATTATGGTTATACGCCGCTATCCGAACTCTGTGCGGGCATTGAAGAAGCCGTTCGCGAGGGTGTAACAGAGGAAGTCAGCCAGAAACTGGCCGAATTTGCCGAAATGGCTACGAAAATTCTTGCCGGTGCCGAGGCCAACCGCCAGATTGCCGGGCAGAGCTAAATTTTTCAGGCGGGATATTTACCCTGCGGAAAATACGGTGTTAAGATCCGGCTCCCGTGTAGAATAGTTGTAAATTGCTATGCCAACATCTTCTCAAAAAATCAATCAGCGCATCGAAGCTGTGTGTGAAGCAGGCTGCGAAGCCGTTCGTGCTTCCATAACCTCGCTGGAATCCGGTCACCCTGTCGCCCTGACTGAGGATCTCTCCACCGAAGAAAGCCAGCAAGTTCTCAATGAACTCAAGTCTATTATGTCGGTTTACGACAAACCTGCAAATTAACCAACTTCAGTGGTCAGCTCAAGCTTAGCGGAGCCGACAAGATCAAACGACAGTTAGATCAGATTTTAGTTTGATAAACCCAAATCATTTTAATCATCGTGCAAATAATCACTCCAGTTCACCTTGCGATCACCCGCGACTAAAAAATGTGGGTTCAATAAATCATCCTTGGTGTTATAACGTAATGGCTGCATATTGGTATCTACCAGAATTCCCCCAGCTTCTTCGACCACGCACTGAGCCGCCGCGGTATCCCATTCCGATGTCGGTCCAAGGCGCACATAAAGGTCGGCCTTGCCTTCTGCCACCAGGCAGGACTTTAACGCGCTGCCCACCTGGATAACCTCGTGCTTGCCCAGTCGTTTCAGAAACTGTTGCACTTCTTCACTCGGATGGGAACGACCACAGGCTACGATCACTTTTTCCGGGCAGTTCTGGCGCACCCGAATTTCCAGCGGCTCATTGGTGCTGGTTTTTTTATAGGCGCCCTGGTAACGAGCGGCGTAATACAGCACACCGATCACCGGAGCATAGACAACACCGAGTACAGACTCCTCGTTATTGATGAGCGCAATATTGACGGTGAATTCACCATTTCGCTTGATAAATTCCCGGGTGCCATCGAGTGGATCGATTAGCCAGTAGCGGTTCCAGGTCTTGCGGATCGAAAAAGGGGTTGGATTGGTTTCTTCGGTGAGAATGGGTAGATGCGGGGTCAGTTCTCGCAGGCGGGTTTCGATAATATCATTGGCCGCCTTGTCAGCCTCGGTAACAGGCGTATGATCGGGCTTGTCTTTTACTGAAAATCCCTGGTCGTAAACTTCCATAATAACCTTGCCGGCCTCGTAGGCAACCTGGATCACGGGGTCGAGCAGTTGTCTGAGATCATCGTCCGTCATGGGCTGCACTATACCATTTTCCCGACTAAAATTTACGATAAAAAGCTGATAGGATGGCATTTTTAAGACCATGAGGATGGCCTGTAAATATGCTGGACTGGACAAAAATCGACACTGTACTGCTGGACATGGATGGTACCCTGCTGGATCTGCATTTTGATAACTATTTCTGGCAGCATCATGTTCCTCAGCGTTATGCCGAAAAGCACCAGATACCGATTGAAGATGCCCGTGATATCCTGATGCCGCGCTTTCGCTCAGCTGAAGGTAGCATGAACTGGTATTGCGTTGATTACTGGTCCGAACAGCTCGATATGGATATTACAAAACTCAAAACCGAGGTCGATCACCTTATTGCGGTACATCCACATGTCATTGAATTTCTCGATGCAATTTGTGCCATCGGCAAGCACATCGTCCTGGTGACTAATGCACATCAGAAAAGCCTGATGCTAAAGATGGACCGCACCGCGCTACACCATCATTTTGATAACATTATCTGCGCCCATGATTTTGGTATGCCAAAAGAAGAGCCGGCTTTCTGGTCAGCGCTGCAGGAAAAACTGCCATTTAACCGGGAACATACTCTGCTGGTGGATGACACTTTGTCGGTACTACGCTCCGCAAAGCAGTATGGTATACACTACCTGCTTGCAGTGCTGAACCCGGATAGCCAGAGCCCGCAAAGAGAAGTCGAAGAGTTTAAAGCAATCAGGGATTTCAGGGATATTACTCCTACGATTTAGCGGCAGACGTCTGTCTGATGGTGATAAATGGCAGAAGTATTTACAGGCTCGGAAAAGCGGCTTAACTGAGGTGTCACAAAATGCTTGACCACGTCATATCAATAATTACTACATAATTCGATAATCCAGCTAAAATTGGCTGATTTTGCAAATAGCAGCACTATCTTTTGATTATATCCCCATACTTTCTATGTTGATTATCTCCACTTTAGTCATGATAATCCTTATTCTATTCCACTCTTTTTAGTCTATATTTACCCTATGAAAAATAGCCTTCCTGAGGAAATGGATTATTCCATTTTAACACTTGTAGATCTTGCACAACGCACAGATTATTCCCTGCTGGACTCACT
>JALUTJ010000431.1 GCA_027057985.1 Chromatiales bacterium | reverse complement strand
ACTTCTTTCACTTCACCTTCATCCAGACGCCGCGCCAGGATATCAAGCCCGATATCTTCAGGGCCTATACCATCCAGTGGTGAAAGATGCCCCATCAACACAAAGAACAGGCCACGATAATCGGTGGACTGTTCAATCACATCGACATCAGCCGGTGATTCAACAATACATAACAGGCTGCGATCCCGGCGGCTGCTTGAACAGATATCACATAGTGGCTGTTCGGTTAAACTGCGGCACGATTCACAGTGCCCAACCTCGTTAACCGCCTGGTGTAATACCTGGCTCAGTAATTCTGCACCCTGCCGATCTCTTTCCAGCAAATGATAAGCCATTCGCTGTGCTGATCTGGGACCTACCCCGGGCAGGCAACGCAGTGCATTAATTAACTGGTTAACGAGTGGACTGGACGACATGGCTTAAAATGGCAGTTTCATACCACCGGGAAGATTTAAGCCGGCCGTCATACCCGCCATCTTTTCTGAAGTGGTTTTTTCTACCTGGCGTACCGCATCATTGATGGCAGCAGCAACCAGATCTTCCAGCATGTCCTTGTCATCACTTAACAGGCTATCATCTATGCTGACACGTTTTACATCATGGCGCCCGGTCATAACAATGCTGACCATACCTCCACCAGACTGACCGATAACTTCCATATTCGCCATTTCTTCCTGCGCCTTCTGCATGTCTTCCTGCATCTTCTGCGCCTGCTTCATCAGGTTTCCAATTCCACCTTTCATTTCTTATACCTCTTTACTTTTATACTGATTATTCGTTATCGACAGCCTGTACTGAATTCATATCAACCTGGGCATTAAAGTTGTCGAGAATATTTTTAACATTATCATCATTGATAATGTCATCCTGCGCCTGTGCCAGGCGTTCTTTTTGTTGCCGATCAAAACGAGCAGCCGGTGTTTCTGCTTCTACCCTGTCCTGCTGAATCTGTAGTTTTATATCCTGTGAAAAATAGGCCACCAGTTTTTGCTGTAACTGCTGCTCACGTTCAGTGGTCAGCATGGCAGCATGGGAAGGCGCCAGGGCAAGAATTATCCTGCCGGACTCTGTCGATAGCAGCGCACAGTGATCCACAAGCTGTTTCAAAATACCGCTACAATCAAGCGCATCAGCCACTCGGTACCAGTTATCCGGTTTTAAATTAGAAAGGCTGATTTTATCATTGTTCTCAGCCTTTACCTGTTGCGGCGTTGCTGCCGAAGCAGGTGAACTGGCTTCAACAGCGCGAGGTTTCGTTGCCGCCGGTGCAGCCCCTGTTGGCACTGCAGTTTTCACTTCACTGCCCTGCTGTGGTCTGAAAGCCAGCATGCGCAGCAGAATCATTTCCAGGCCATTACGCTGGTCCGGGGCCAGTGGCAGGTCGCGTCGCCCAATCAGGGCTATCTGGTAATAAAGCTGAATTTCTTCGGCAGAGAGCTTTTGCAACAGAGAATCAAGCCGTGCTTTCTCACCCATGCTGGCTTCATAGGCATCTGGCACCTGTTTCAACAGCGCCAGGTAATGCAGCGTGGTAATCAGCTCTGCAAGCACCGAGGCAAAATCGGGCGCATGTTGTGCCAGTTCGTGAACATGTTTTACCAGCGCTGCGCCATCTCCGCTTGCCAGTGCATCAAGCAGGTCATAAATATAATGTTGTTCAATATTGCCCAGCATCAGGCGAACATCTTCACTATTTACCCTGCCATTGCCAAAGGCAATGGCCTGATCCAGCAGGCTCAGGGCATCACGCATACTGCCATCGGCAGCACGAGCAAGATCCAGCAAGGCTGCTTGTTCAAAATCCACTTTTTCACTACCGAGGATTTTCTTCAGGTGTGTCTCGATGCGCTCCACAGACAGCCGACGCAGGTTAAACTGCAGGCAGCGTGAAAGAATGGTGATGGGTAATTTCTGCGGATCCGTGGTGGCCAGCAGGAACTTAACGTGTGGGGGTGGCTCTTCCAGGGTTTTCAACAGGGCATTGAAACTGTGCCCTGAAAGCATGTGCACCTCATCAATCAGGTAAACCTTGTATTTGCCACGTGTTGGCGCATATTGCACGTTATCCAGCAGCTCGCGCGTATCTTCTACCTTTGTGCGTGAGGCGGCATCCACTTCGATCAGGTCGACAAAACGGCCCTCATCGATTTCCCGGCAGGTGTCGCATACACCACAGGGTGTAGAGCTCATGCCCTTTTCGCAGTTAATCGACTTGGCGAGGATACGGGCAATGGTGGTTTTACCGACACCACGGGTTCCGGTAAAGAGAAAGGCATGGTGCAGGCGGCCACTGTCGAGCGCATTCGCAAGGGCACGTAGTACGTGTTCCTGCCCCACCATTTCGGCAAATCCCCGTGGGCGCCATTTACGCGCAAGTACCTGATAACTCATGAAATTCTCGAATTAAAGCTGATTTTAAATTAAATTTACAGGCTCACATTGTAACGCAAAAAAGCGGGATTTTTCCGCCTGCGGAAAGAATAAAGTGGAAAATTTGAGAGATAAGGCGGCGACCTGAACAAGCCACACCCCGGCACACAAGTCCACCGCTACGGCTGCTCCCTTCCAGGCCTGACCGGGTTCACGGCTTATTGTTGCGAGGGGACCCACCCAGGCCACCATTGCAGTAAAGCGGCGTGATTATGAGGCCTGATCCGGCTGTGGTCAATCAAATTATGAGGCTATATTTTCTCAGGC
>JALUTJ010000430.1 GCA_027057985.1 Chromatiales bacterium | reverse complement strand
TCACCGACATATCATATCGCATCTGGTTCATAGATATATTCATACCCCGCATGTGATAAACCATCTCTTTCATACTGGCAGACTGGCTATCAACCGTCTGCGTCATTAACACCATGTTTTTCGAAATTTTGTCCATATTCATTACCACCTGTTCCATATTCATGGTTATCCTGTGCATATCCTGTACAACCAGGTGTGTATCCTTGGTCAGGCTGTAAATCAGAAAAAACCCGTAGGCAGCAAGGATAATAAATGCAAACAGGGAAGGATAAACGATCATCTCCCAGCGCCGGGCACTGCCCATAAAAGCCTTTGACAACTGGTCAAGACTTCGCCCCATGCAATCATCCACGTTTTCACTGGAAGATTTTGTCCTGTTAAAATAAACCGAATTTGCCATGCAGTCTGAATTATTCGGTCACATCAAGGGCGCTTTTACCGGGGCACACACCGATCGTACCGGGCGTTTCCAGTCTGCACATAATGGCACCCTGTTTCTCGATGAAATAACCGAGATGCCACTGCATCTGCAGGCCAAGTTACTGCGCGCAATACAGGATCAGGAATTTGAAATGGTGGGATCGGATAAAACGATTAAGGTGAATGTACGGATTATCTCTGCTTCCAATCGTGACCTGAAAGTCATGGTTAACCGCGGTAAGTTTCGACCCGATCTTTATTATCGCCTCGCCGTTATTCCCCTGACCATTCCCGCCTTGCGGCATCGACCCGGTGATATCCCGGTACTGATCGATCACTTCTGCCAGCGCCTGGCTCAACGCGGTTATAACTCCTCCGATCTTCAGTGCAGCAATGATGCCATGCGTATGATGATGGATTATCCCTGGCCGGGTAATGTGCGTGAACTGGAAAATGCGGTTGAGCATGGCATTATCTGTGCCACCAGTAACGAGGTTACCGCGGAAAGTCTGCCGCAGGATATCCGTGAATATAACCGGGACAATCATACCGCTGCGGCCCATGTTTCACAGGAAAGAAGAAAAGATGATCACATGAAACGTGATATCGAGGCGGCGTTAAAACAATGTGATGGCAACAAGGCGAAGGCCGCACAGATGCTGGGCATCGATCGCTCAACGCTATGGCGCAGGATGAAGAAGATCAAGCTGGCGTAATAGCCTATACCAGTACCAGATTATCGCGGTGAATTAACTCGGTGTTATCGACATAACCCAGCAGACTTTCAATTTCACTACTGGCATGGCCTTTAATGCGTTCGGCTTCTTCCGAGTTATAGTTAACCAGGCCACGCGCAACTTCTTCACCCTGCGGTGAAATCACGCTGACCATATCACCACGACTGAAATGCCCTTCGACACTTTTTACGCCGACAGCAAGCAGGCTACTGCCGGTCTGGCGCAGTTTTTTTACCGCACCTTCATCCACCAGTAATCGTCCCCGGGTCTGCAGGTGTCCGGCCAGCCATTGCTTGCGCGCAGCAACAGGGTTCTGCTCTGCATACAAAAGCGTTCCCACCTCTTCAGCATTAAAGAGCCGGGTAATAATATTCTCTTCCTTGCCCGAGGCAATAAACGTCGATGTACCGGAACGCGAAGCCAGCCTGGCAGCGCTGATCTTGGTCGCCATACCGCCACGACCGAGTGCACCCGCGCCACCTTCTGCCATTGCCATCAGTGAAGTATCTGTTGCTGCCGCCTCTGTGATAAGCTTCGCATCGGCATGCTCACGTGGATCACGATCAAAAAGTCCATTCTGATCGGTAAGAATAACCAGCGCATCGGCTTCAACCAGGTTCGCCACCAGTGCCGCCAGGGTATCATTGTCACCGAAACGAATCTCATCGGTGACCACAGTATCATTCTCATTGATCACTGGCACCACGCCAAGTTGCAGTAAACTTTTTACCGTATTGCGTGCATTAAGATAACGTTGTCGATTCGAGAGGTCGTCATGGGTTAGCAATACCTGCGCAGTATGCAGATTATGTTTCATAAAAGCCGATTCGTATGTCTGTATCAGCCCCATCTGACCGACCGCAGCAGCAGCCTGTAATTCATGCAGTGTTTCAGGGCGCTTACTCAGGCCAAGGCGATTCATACCTTCAGCAACGGCACCGGAAGAAACCAGCACCACTTCGATACCCCGCTTATAGAGAACAGCAAGCTGGTCAACCCAGTTGGCAATACCGTCCCGGTTTAAACCAGCACCATCGTTGGTTAACAGGGCGCTGCCAATTTTAATAACACAACGTCGGCTTTGGTGGATATAGTCTCGTCTGCTCATGTGTTCTTATATTTCAGGTTATGATTCTTCTTGCCCGTTTTTTTCATTTACTTCATCTGCCAATGCGTCTTCCTTTTTCTGTTCCACGTAGTCCATTATCTGGTAACAAAGTTCTTTTGTTCCAATCTTGCTAATAGCAGAAATTTTAAATACCCGTCCCTTCCAGCCCAGGCGTTTGACAAAATCATCACAGATAACATCGCGTTCTTCTTCCACTAACAGGTCGATCTTGTTAATCACCAGCCAGCGTTCATATTCTGCCAGTTCCGGACTGAACTCCTGCATTTCTTTTTCGATAACACGAATCGCATCAACGGGATCTTCATCTTCATTCATCGGTGCAATATCAACAAGATGTAATAACAGGCGCGTGCGCGAAACATGTTTTAAAAACTGGATGCCGAGCCCGGCTCCTTCTGCTGCACCCTCGATAATCCCGGGAATATCCGCGACAACGAAACTGCGATGTACATCCACGCTGACAACGCCAAGGTTAGGATATAAAGTAGTAAACGGGTAATTCGCCACCTTGGGACGTGCACCGGAAATAGCACTGATAAGCGTTGATTTACCAGCATTGGGTAAACCCAGCAGGCCCACATCGGCCAGTACTTTCATTTCCAGTTTCAGGGTGCGGGCTTCTCCCGGGGTTCCCGGCTTGCATTGACGTGGCGCACGATTGGTACTGCTTTTAAAGCGCACATTACCAATACCATGGAAGCCGCCTTTTGCGACGCACAGAACCTGTTCATGCCGGGTGACATCACCAATCTGCTCACCGGTTTCTTCATCAAACACCATGGTTCCCAGTGGCACTTTTATATAAAGGTCTTCACCGCTTTTACCCGTCATACGACGGCCACGACCTGGCTCACCATTCTCTGCTTTGAAACGACGCGCATAACGAAAATCAACCAGGGTATTGATATTGGTATCACCGACCAGGTAGACACTACCACCATCACCGCCATCACCCCCGTCCGGGCCACCCAGTTCAATGTATTTCTCACGACGAAAACTGACAATGCCATCACCGCCCTTGCCTGCTTCTACTTTTATTGTCGCTTCGTCTACAAACTTCATTTCAAATACCGGTTAAATTTCAGTTAAATAAGCGTTCCAAATACCTGTTCACTCAGGGTTAAAAGAGGAATTTAAGAGGTAGAAAGCCGTTGTCGATCAAGACCGTGGGCCGCAGGGAGAGCGGCCCCCGAGCCTACATGGATGTATTTACGGCGTGTCTTGATCGGCAATGGCTGATTTACCTCAAATCACTAATAACAAATTACCCATCATAACCTTTAAACTGGGCAGGTATTTGGAACATATATTCAGTCGTTACTCGTTGAGCTATAAACAAAAAGCCCCGACCTGGATTGCCAGGACGGGGCATCTTGTTTGCAAGTATGTCGCTTTGCTTATTCAGCAGGTACGATACTTACAAACTGACGATTCTTTGGTCCTTTTGTCTCGAACTGGACAATACCGTCTGCCTTGGCAAAAAGAGTATCATCTTTACCGATACCAACATTAACACCCGGGTGAACTTTGGTACCACGTTGACGGATCAGGATATTACCCGCTAAAACTTTTTCACCACCGAAACGCTTCACACCGAGGCGTTTTGCCTTGGAATCGCGTCCATTACGAGTACTACCGCCTGCTTTCTTATGAGCCATTGTATTACCTCAATCTATCTTCAGTAATTAGCTGGCCTTGATGCCAGTAATTTCAATTTCAGTGTAGGACTGACGATGTCCCTGTGTTTTACGAGAATGCTTGCGGCGACGGAACTTGATAATACGAACTTTCTTACCGCGTCCAACACTTTTTACTTTCGCAGTGACAACGCCACCGGCAACGTAGGGTGCACCCACCTTGATATCATCACCATCGGCAACCATCAGTACTTTATCCAGTTCAACAGTCGCACCTTCTTCCAGGCCCAGTTTTTCTACCTTGAGATACTGGCCTTCAGTGACCCGATATTGTTTGCCACCGGTTTCGATTACCGCGTACATGTCTTTCTCCAAAATCTGATATAAATGTGAGAATCCGGCCGTAAATGGGCCTGAATCTGTAAAATCTCGCTGAATTGACCGGAACTATTAATCCAGTAAATTCCAAGGGACGCGAATTTTAGCCGTTCCCCCCGCCCGGGTCAAAGGATTTTTTCCTGTTTTTCTCCGCTTTGAGCGCTTTTTTCGCCAATTTTCAAAATTGACGACAATGCTTGACAGCACACGGGCAGAAACCTAGCATGCACGCTGTTTTCCGTTATTCCGACCTTATATTATGACGATTGAAACCATTGCCGACATCAACCAGCTCATTGCCGAGGACATGGCACAGCTCAATGCCTGTATCCAGACCCGGCTGCATTCGGACGTGGTGCTGATCAACCAGATTGGTAGTCATATTATAAATAGTGGTGGCAAACGCCTGCGGCCGATTATCCACCTTCTCAGTGCCCGCGCCCTGGACTATAAAGGCTCGCAACATATTGATTTATCAGCAATTATTGAGTTTATCCACACGGCAACCCTGCTACACGATGATGTCGTCGATAGCTCTGATTTACGCCGGGGCCAGGATACCGCCAACGCCCTCTGGGGCAATGCCGCCAGCGTGCTGGTGGGGGATTTTCTCTACTCCCGTGCCTTTGAAATGATGGTGGAAATCGACCAAATGCAGGTCATGGCCATCCTCTCCCACGCTACCAATACCATTGCCGAAGGCGAAGTGCTGCAGCTGCTCAACTGTCATGATCCGGATACCTCTGAAACCCGCTATCTGGAGGTCATTCACAATAAAACCGCCAAATTATTCGAGTCGGCCTCCGAGCTGGCGGCCGTGCTGTGCAACCGGCCCGAAACCGAGCAAAAAGCCATGGCACGCTACGGCATGCACCTCGGCTGTGCCTTCCAGCTCATCGATGATGTTCTCGATTACACCTCCTCGGCCGAAGAGCTGGGTAAAAACCTGGGCGATGACCTCGCCGAGGGTAAACCTACCCTGCCCCTGATCTATGCCATGCAACACGGCACCCCGGCGCAGGCCAAACTGATTCGAGAAGCCATTGAAAAAGGCGGGCTGGATCAAATTGAAGCCATTCATGAAGCCATCCATGACAGCGGCGCCATTGATTACACAGCCGAATGTGCCCGCAACGAAGCCGAACAGGCCATTTCTGCCCTTAATTTCCTCACAGATTCTGACTACAAGGCCGCCCTGGTGTTCCTCGCCAATTTTTCCGTCAACCGAGACCACTAAATCAGGGAAAGCCCTGATAGATTTGCCACTTTGGCCGGGTTCCCGGCAAAGTATTCTCTCTCCGGGACTAAACATATTTTCCCAGCTGCCGCTAAAGAATTTATCAGTGGATAAAATAAGTCGGTATGGATATGAGAATTTTTTACCTGCAAGTATTACTGCTTTTAATCAGTTTTTTTTCTCCCATAGCACAGGCCACCGAGGACAGGGTTTATACCTTTGGCGTGGTCCCCCAGTTCAATGCACACAAACTCAGAAAGATATGGGATCCCATATTACGTGAAGTGGAAAAAAAAACCGGCCTTCACTTTAAACTGATTGGATCGCCTTCGATTCCTGTTTTCGAGCTGGAAGTTTTTTCCGGTCGCTTTGATTTCTGTTATACCAATCCTTACCACATGGTAATGGCAAACAAGGCTCAGGGTTACCTGCCGCTGGTACATGACCATGGCCGGAAACTGCATGGTATTCTCGTGGTTAACCGCAACGGCCCCATCCGTAAAATTAGTGATCTGGAGGGAAAGAAAATTGCCTTTCCTTCACCCAATGCCCTGGGGGCATCTCTGTTGATTCGCTACGATCTTGTCAATCGCTTCAAGCTGAATTTTAAACCGGTCTATGTCAATACGCACAGTTCAGTTTATCTCAATGTTGCCCTGCAACAGACTGCAGCCGGAGGAGGTGTACAAAAAACATTGCTACAACAAAAACCGGCTATTCAGAATGTGTTGAAAGTCATTCACCGTACCCAGAACGTCACCTCACACCCGGTTGCGGCACACCCACGTGTTCCGGCCAAAGTCAGGACAAAAGTTCGGCAGGCATTTCTACAAATAGCACAAACAGAAAAAGGCAGAGCACTACTTGCTCGTATTCCCATGCAGCAGATCGGCATTTCCTCGATGCAGGATTATGAGGAACTACGCAAACTGAAACTGGAAAAATTTATCTATGATAACCAGCCATAAAAAAATGAAAATTAAACGAAAATTCGGTATCCGTGAGAAACTAATCGTCCCCCTTGTGGCAGGCCTGACTCTGGTTATTTTTATATTGATTTTTTTCCTGCAACCGGCACAGCTAAAAAAGGTAAAACAGGACTTTGTCTATAACCAGACCAATATTCTGAAAACGCTGGTGCCCGGGGTAAATAACCTGCTATGGCAAAATGATTATGCCGCGCTCTACGACATGTTTGAAACAGCCCGCAAAATTCATCAGCAGGAATGGAAGGCATTGATTCTAACTAACCCGCAGGGTAAACAGCTTTATCCCTTGACAAAGACAAAGGTTGAAGAAAAAGGCACGGTATTGAAAATTGAAATACCATTACAGGATAAAAATGAGTCCTACGGAAAGCTGACACTTTATACGGACTGGGCCAGAACCCGGCAACAGGAACAGCAAAACATCTACCAGTTAAGCCTTTATACTGTCATTATTATTCTGCTTGTAGGTATCACCGGCTATATCTTGATGACACGCTGGATATATTCCCCTATCTCTCAACTCAAGGAAATTACCGGGCAATTCGCAAAAGGTAATTATAAAAGCACTATCAATATTCGTAATCGAGATGAAATTGCCGAACTGGCACAATCGATTGATCATATGCGCGACAGGATTCTGCTGCAAATTAATAAAATTACCGATAAGGAAAAAATGCAGCGTGCCATTCTGGAATCAGTAGGTGATGGGATAATTACAATCGACCAGCAGGGCATCGTACATACCTTTAATCCCGGTGCGGAAAATATCTTCGGCTACCGTGCCGAAGAAGTGATTGGCAAGAATATACGCATGCTTCAACCTGGTGAGATTGCCAAGCATCACGATGAGTACCTGGCAAAATATGATATAACCACCCCGGTTAAAACCTATGGTATCGATGGAACATTATCTGGTAAAAGAAAAGGTGGTGAGTTATTCCCGATTGAAATCACCATTAGTGGCAAGATTATTGAGGGAAAATATCTGTTTACCGGCATTATCCGCGATATTACCGAACGTAGAAAACTGGATAAACTCAAAGATGAGTTTATCTCCACGGTCAGTCATGAACTGCGCACGCCACTTACTGCCATTATGGGTTCACTGGAATTAATCAGCAAAGGCATGGGGCTGGAACTGCCGGAACAGGTAAACACCATGCTGGATGTCGCTGTCCGTAATGTGCACCGCTTACTCACCCTGATCAATGATATCCTTGATATCTCCAAGCTGGAATCCGGGGAAATGACATTCAGCTACGAAGAAATTGAAATCTGCTCCTTTATTCAGGATGCCATTGATTTAAACCAGGAATATGCCAAAAAATACAGCACCCGCTTTGAATGTATCGACTGTGATGAAAACATCTATATCAATGCCGATCGCGACCGCCTTAGCCAGGTGATGAGCAATCTGCTTTCCAATGCCGCCAAGTACTCACCAGAAAATATCCCCGTGGAAATCACGGCACAGAAAATTGATGACCATATTCGTATCAGTATTCGGGATCATGGTCCCGGCATACCGGAAGAATTTCAGCCTGTAGTGTTCGACAAGTTTACGCAGTCATCCAGTGGGGATACCCGCCAGGTTGGTGGTACCGGGCTGGGGCTGAATATTACAAAAATGATTGTCGAAAAGATGGGCGGGCAAATTGATTTCTCAACCATTGTTGGTAAAGAAACCACCTTCTTCTTTGAACTGCCGGTTATCGATAAAAACGATTAACCCCCCTTTTTTCACCACAAAGACACAAAGAACGCAAAGTTTTATCGTCTGCACATAACAGGATATTCTGCAGCAAAATGTTATGCACGACCGTCGATTGCCATGGAAGGCAATCGTCGAGCGGCCAGGGACGGCGTAGAGCGTGTCACGAATAACGTTTTGCGAAAAATATATCCGTATTTAGCGCTGACAAAATTCCAGTAATAAATGAAAAGAAATGTTTTTGCAGACCAGTAGGTCGACTCAAGCGCAGCGGAGCCGACAAAATAAACACCCTCTCCT
>JALUTJ010000429.1 GCA_027057985.1 Chromatiales bacterium | reverse complement strand
TCGCGAGATAGAGGCTGGTCGGGGTTTTGCCTGTACGTGAAGCCCCGGTGAGGATAACACTGGCCTGGTTATAGTCACGCGCACCGACTCCGTCATCGGTCTTCAACGAATAGTTAACCGCATCAATCCTTTCGCTGTAGTAATCATCATCAACAATACCATGGGCACGTTTCTGTCCCGGCTGCGCCGGATGACCAATCTCGCGCTCAATCGGCTCGATAAACATATCAAAGACATCGAGATAGACCGCTTTTGCAGCCGATACGATTTCACGCAGGGCCGGATCAATCAGGGTGCTGAGAATAATGGGCTTGAGCCCCGTTATCCGCGCCTGTTCGTTTACCTTGTCGACAGCCTCATGCGCCCTGGACTCGTTATCGATAAAACGCAGTGAATGCGATTTAAAACGGGTATTGGCAAACTGGTATAACAGGCTTCGGCCCAGCGTTTCCACGGTGATGCCGGTACTGTTGGAGATAAAAAAGATTGGCCGATAACTGTTTTCAGATTGTTGAGTCATATTTTATATTGATTTAACCATCCTGGCCGCTTACATTATATTGATACTTCTTGCCCTGAACCGCAAGTTAAATTAAAACATAGCATATTAATCTGGTATTACCGATGACGCAGCAAAATAATGACTTTATCCTCTGGTTTGAAAATGTAAATCTTGCCGATATTCCCCGGGTAGGTGGAAAAAATGCGTCTCTTGGTGAAATGATCCAGTCGCTGACAGCCTCGGGCATCAGAGTACCCGGTGGTTTTGCCACCACCGCAGCGGCTTTTCGTTACTTCATTAAAGAAACCCGTCTGGGTGAAAAGATATCGGAAAAATTAAACCGTCTTGATGTCCATGATGTTTTTGCCCTGCAGGATGCCGGTGAAGAGGTACGGCAGTGGATACTCGATGCCAGTATGCCAGAGAAGCTGGAGCAGGATATCCGCATTGCCTGTCGTGAACTGGAATCCCGCTATGGTGCAGAAGCCAGCTATGCAGTGCGATCCTCAGCCACTGCTGAAGATCTTGTCGATGCCTCTTTTGCCGGGCAACAGGAGACCTACCTCAATATCCAGGGAGAAGATGCTCTGCTCAGCGCGATACAGGCGGTATTTGCTTCCCTGTATAACGATCGTGCCATTGCTTACCGTGTGCATCATGGCTTTGCACATGATGACGTGGCCCTCTCCGCCGGCATCCAGCTCATGGTGCGCAGTGATCTCGGCAGCAGCGGGGTAATGTTCACACTCGATACCGAGTCCGGCTTCAGGGATGTGATTTTCCTGACCTCGGCCTATGGCCTGGGCGAAACCGTTGTTCAGGGCAGTGTCAACCCGGATGAGTTTTATATCTATAAACCTTCACTTGAAAAGAACTACCACGCCATCCTGCGGCGCACGCTGGGTAGCAAGAAACGTAAAATGATTTTTACCGAAGAGACCGGCTATGGTGTGTCAACGAAAACTGTGGATGTCAATCCACAGGATCAAAACCGTTTCAGTCTCAGCGATACTGAAGTGATGCAGCTGGCAGAAATGGGCATGGCAATTGAAAAACATTACCAGAAGCCCATGGATATTGAATGGGCCAAAGATGGCAACAGTGGTGAAATCTATATCGTGCAGGCACGGCCAGAAACCGTGAAGAGCCGGGATAACCGCCATGTACTTGAGCGCTATGAACTGAAACCGGCAACAGAGCCACGCAAGGTGCTTATCAGCGGCCGTAGTGTCGGACAACGCATTGGTCATGGCAAGGTACGCGTTATCCTTAATGCCTCAGAAATGGATCAACTTGAAGATGGTGAAATCCTGGTTACCGACATGACCGATCCGGACTGGGAACCAGTCATGAAACGTGCCGGTGCCATTGTCACCAATCGTGGTGGACGTACCTGTCATGCCGCGATAATTGCTCGTGAACTGGGGGTTCCTGCCATCGTCGGTACCGGTGATGCAACAAAGGTACTTAAAAATGGCCAGGCGGTTACCGTAAGCAGTGCTGAAGGGGATGAAGGCTTTATTTATGAAGGCATTCAGGATTACGAAGTCAAGAAGATCAATCTGAAACAAATGCCGGAGCTACCGTTTAAAATTATGCTGAATGTAGGCACACCGGATCGTGCCTTTGATTTCAGCTTCCTGCCCAATCACGGGGTTGGCCTGGCACGGCTGGAATTCATTATTAACCGTACCATTGGCATCCACCCCAAAGCCCTGTTGCAGTACAAAATACAGCCCGAAGATATTCGCAAACAGATCGATGCACGCATCAAGGGCTACCCCGACCCGGTTAGTTTTTATATCGAAAAACTGGTCGAAGGCATTGCCACCATTGCTGCTGCCTTCTCCCCTAAGCCGGTTATCGTGCGCCTGTCTGATTTCAAATCCAATGAATATGCCAACCTGCTCGGTGGCAAGGCTTATGAACCACAGGAAGAAAACCCGATGATCGGTTTTCGTGGTGCTTCCCGCTATATCAATGATCGTTTCCAGGACTGTTTCGAACTTGAATGTTTTGCGATTAAAAAAGTACGGGAGGAAATGGGGCTGGATAATGTTGCCATCATGATTCCCTTTGTCCGCACCCCGGAAGAAGCGCATGAGGTCACCAACCTGTTAAAGGAAAATGACCTGTCACGGGATTTCGATGATCTAAAAATCATGATGATGTGCGAAATTCCATCCAATGCCCTGCTGGCA
>JALUTJ010000428.1 GCA_027057985.1 Chromatiales bacterium | reverse complement strand
GGTGTTGAAATCTACAGGCGCCTGCCGCAGATAACATTTAATACCCGACTGGCTGAAAAAAATAACCAGTTCAATTATCGCCTTAGCAGTGAAGCAGTGCGCTTTGCCCATATCGACAGCAGCAAGGTAGTGGGTGAACGACTGCACCTGAAGCCGGAAATCTATTATCCCTATAAAACAGCAGCAGGCTTTTTAAATACCAAACTGGCCTGGCAACTGACAAACTATAATTTGCAACAGGGCACCACAAAGTCGCAGTACAATCGCAGCGTACCTTCTTTTAGCATGAAAGGCGGGCTGTTCTTTGAACGTGACAGTAGCTGGTTCAACGCTGATTATCTGCAAACCCTGGAACCGCAATTACTTTATGTTTATGTGCCCTATGTAGATCAATCTGCCCTGCCAAACTTTGACACCTCGGCCTATGCCTATAACGTCAATTCGCCTTTTGCTGATTACCGTTTTAATGGTATCGATCGTATTGGTGATGACAACCGCCTCACCACCGCACTGGCCACGCGCTTTATTCGCCAGCAGGATGGTAAAGAAATGCTGATGGCCAGTATTGGCCAGATCCAGTATTTCAGCGATCGCCGGGTTAACATCGATAATTCAATAGCGACCCGTTCCCGTTCCAACCTGATTACCGAGCTGCGTTTTACACCGTCAAACTGGTCCTTTACCTCGCAACTGGAATGGGATCCGTACAAAAAAGAAACTGTGTTTAGCAGTACCCGCGCCGGCTACAGTAATAAAAATCTCAACCTTAGCCTGGCACACCGCCTGCAACTCGGTAGCCTTGAAACCACCGAGGCAAAACTGGACTGGAAAATAAATAACCGCTGGAAGTTCAATGCCTCTTACCTGTATAACAACCGTGATCGTCATCTGGTCGAGAACCTGCTTGGCCTCAACTACGAAACCTGCTGCTGGGGACTGCGCCTCACCAGCAAGGAGCGCTACCTCAGCAGCAGCCAGACCGACCGCGGTATCTACCTGGAACTGGTGCTCAAGGGGCTGGGTAATTTTGGTGTTACCCAGTAGTTCAGGGCGTGCCCGCCACCTGCCCTGCCACGGGAATATTCTGCTATAATCCGCGCCTTGTTACCTGTTTTCGGATTTGATTATGCGTCGTATTCTCTTTTTTAGTGCCTTTTTACTATTTTTTGTCAGTTCACCGCTACTGGCAAAGTCATCCGTGCAACCCCTCGACAAAATTATTGCCGTGGTCAACGACGATATCATTACCCAGCTGGAACTGGATAAGCGGGTTAAACTGATTCGCCAGCAGTTACTGCAACGCGGTAACCGCCTGCCATCGGAAAATGTACTACGCCGCCAGATACTGGAACGCCTGATTATTGAAAAACTGCAACTGGAACTGGCAAAGAAAACCGGGGTGCGGGTCAACGATGAAATGGTGAACCAGGTGATTGCCAACATTGCGCGGCAGAATAATCTCACTATCGACCAGTTTCGCCAGCTGCTGCAAAAAGAAGGTTTCAGTTTTGCCGATTACCAGGAAAACATCCGCCGCGAAATTATTATTTCCCGCCTGCGCAAAATTCGCGTCGAAAACAATATCAATGTCTCCGAGCAGGAAATCGAGAACTTTATTAACCAGAGTAAAAAGAATAACTCGACCGATGAGGAATATCATCTTGGTCATATTCTAATTGCTCTACCAGAAGCAGCCAGCCCGGAACAGATCAGCAAGACTCGGGCGAAAGCAGAAAAGGTCTTTAGCGATTTAAAGAACGGTGCCGACTTTGCCCAGACCGCAATTGCCGTATCTAATGACGAACAGGCGCTTAAAGGTGGTGATCTTGGCTGGCTCAAGGCAGCACAACTGCCTTCTTTCCTTGCAGAAACAGTCAGCAAGATGAATAAAGGCGAAGTACGTGGCCCGATTCGCAGCGCCAGCGGCTTTCATATTATCAAGCTCATCGACAGGAAAAGCTCCGAGCAGAAGCACATTGTCAAGCAGACCCTGGCGCGGCATATCCTGATTAAACCTAACCAGGTACTCAGCCGCGAAGAAGCCCGCATGCGGCTGGAACAAATCCGCCAGCGCATCTTGAATGGTGAAGACTTTGCCACGCTGGCAAAAGCCGCATCGGATGACAAGGCATCGGCCGTGGATGGTGGCAGCCTTGGCTGGACAAACCCGGGCACCATGGTTCCTGCTTTTGAAGAGCAGATGAACAAACTCAAGCCAGGTGAAATCAGCAAGCCATTTCTTACCCGCTTTGGCTGGCATATCGTGCAGGTACTCTCGCGTCGCAAGCATGACAATACCAAAGAGTTCCAGCGTATTCAGGCCATCAAGCTTATCCGCAAGCGTAAAACCCGGGAAGCCATTCAGGACTGGTTACGGCGCCTGCGTGCCGAGGCCTATGTCGATCTGCGTTTGAACAAGTAAATGCGCATCGCCATTACACCTGGTGAACCGGCCGGTATCGGCCCCGACCTGCTTATTCAGTACCTGCAGCAACAGGGCCAGCACGAACTGGTATGTATTGCCGATGCCACCATGCTGCAACAACGTGCCGAGCGGCTTGGCCTGCCATTAACAATAAAACCTTACCCGCAGCCACAAAGTCAGCAAGCGACTAAAGCATGCCTGCAGGTCATTGATACCCCGCTGGTGAATGAAGCGGTTTGCGGTCAGCTCGATAAAGAAAACGCCAGTGCGGTACTCAATGCACTGCAACACGCAGTGGAAGGT
>JALUTJ010000427.1 GCA_027057985.1 Chromatiales bacterium | reverse complement strand
ACCGGCATTACCATTATGCAGATGAATGCCGGACTGGATACCGGTGATATCCTGTACGAGGTCAGTACCCCGATTTCGGACACCGATACCGGGGGCAGCCTGCATGATCGTCTTGCCGAGCTGGGCGCTACGGCCATTGTGCATACATTGCAGGATTTACAGCAGGGTCGCTTACAGCCCGAGCCACAGAATGATGCCGAGGCCACTTACGCCCACAAGCTGGATAAAAAAGAAGCCCAGATCAACTGGCAGCAACCTGCACCAGAACTGGATCGGCTGGTACGTGCCTTTAATCCCTGGCCGGTGGCCTACACCATTTTAAACGATAAAACCTTTCGTATCTGGAAAGCGCAGGCGCTCGATACCCAGCCTGATGCTGCACCCGGCACCATTGTTCGCTGTGACAAGCAGGGTATCGATGTGGCCTGCGGTGAAGGCACACTGCGAATCCTTGAACTGCAAGCCGCCGGTAGCAAAAGAATGGATATTCAGGCTTTTATGAATGGCCATGCACAGCAACTACCTGTCGATGCCGTCTTTAACCTGCCGGAAAGCCCATGAACAGCCGCCTGGCCGCAGTGCATATCCTGCAGCAGGTACTGCAACAGGGGCGCAACCTGCCGGATGCCATTGCCAGCTTCTCCGACCGTATTGACAGCAGTGATCAGGGCTGGGTACAGGCAAACTGTTACGGCGTTATCCGCTTTTATCCCCGGCTTCAGTTTGTAGCCGGACAACTTCTCAACAGGCCGCTAAAGAAAAAGGACCAGGATATCGAACTGCTTGTTCTGAGCGGGCTGTACCAGTTGATGCAAATGCACAACCCCGACTATGCCGTGGTTTCCGAAACCGTCAATATCACGAAAAAACTGAAAAAACCCTGGGCCAAAAACCTGGTCAATGCCGTGCTGCGTAACTACCTGCGCCAGACGCAGGAACTGCAGCAGAAAATTGAAAAAAATGATGAAGCCCGCTATGCCCATCCCGCCTGGTGGCTGGAAAAGTTTCGCCATGGCTGGCCACAAAAATGGCAGGCCATCGTCGAGGCCAATAACCAGAATCCGCCCATGACCCTGCGCGTCAATACCGCGAAGATCGGTCGTAATGAATACCTGCAACAACTGGCGCAACAGGGCATCGATGCCGAGCCCGGCCAGCATTCAGCCGCGGCGGTTCGGCTGAAAAAACCACAGGATGTGCTGAACTTACCCGGCTTTAAACAGGGCCTGGTCTCGGTACAGGATGAGGCGGCACAACTCGCCGCTCTGCTGCTCAAGCCTCAACCTGGAAACCGGGTGCTCGATGCCTGTGCTGCGCCCGGCGGCAAGACCGTGCACCTGCTGGAGCAGGCCGATATTTCTCTGCTGGCACTGGATATTGCCGAATCCCGCCTGGATAAAATTGCGCAGAACCTTAGCCGCAGCCAACACCAGGCCGAATTAAAGCAGGCAGATGTACTCGAGGTTGAAAGCTGGTGGGATGGTACTGCTTTCGATCGCATCCTGCTCGATGCACCCTGCAGTGCCAGCGGTGTCATCCGCCGTCATCCTGATATCAAGCTGTTACGTAAGCCGGGTGATATTGCTGAACTGGTGAAAGTACAGCAACAAATGCTGCAACGACTCTGGCCTCTGTTAAAATCAGGGGGTATGCTTCTGTATGCAACCTGCTCAGTTCTGCCAGAAGAAAACACGCTGCAGTTACAACACTTTCTGCAACAGCAAAAAGACGCTGAACAGGTTCCCCTCGATGGGCAATGGGGAACAGCCCAGGTTGTCGGCCGCCAGGTTTTGCCCGGTGAAGATGGTATGGATGGTTTCTTTTATGCACTTATTCAAAAACATTAACAGGATCAGCATCTTCACGATTGCTCTGTTGTGCCTTTTTGCCAGTCCAGCTTCTTACGCCGAGCAGGGTTTTCGTATCCTTGCCGCGGAAACCCGCCTCAAGCAGAATGTTTATCAGCTTGAAGCGGATATGGATTTACGTTTTTCCGATGATGCACTCGATGCCCTGCGCAGTGGCGTACCCCTGATTATCCTGGTGAATATACAGGTTCTCAAAGATCGCAGCTGGTGGTGGGATAAGACCATTGCCGAACTGGAACAGGGTTACCTGTTACTGTTTCATGCACTGTCCGATAAATACATTATTCATAATCTTAACAGTGGCGCACAACAAAACTTCTCCAGTCTGCAGGCGGCACTTTATGCACTCAGCCATATCCGCAACCTGCCCCTGATCGATAAAAACCTGCTGGATGAAGACGATGATTACTATATCCGTATGCGTACCTACCTGGATATCGAATCATTACCGGCACCGATGCGACCGATTGCCTATATCTCCTCGCAATGGCAACTGGAAAGTGACTGGTTCACATGGCCATTAAAACCCTGATCCAGCGTCTCTTTGCCGGCAACACCCCGATCATTATCGTGGTGCTGCTGCTGTTAAGCTCACTCTATCTCATGAGCGTAGCCACACATAACTCGGAACTGTTTGGTAAGCTTTATTCTCTGTTACTTGCCATAAACCTGCTGGCAGCATTTTTACTCATCGGCCTTATCAGTAAAAGTGTCTGGCATCTTATACAGCAATACCGGCAGAGCAAAACCGGCTCGCGCCTGACCACGCGACTGGTCATTATGTTCGTTATACTGTCCGCCACGCCGGTGAGCGTGGTCTATTACTTCTCACTCGACTTTCTACAACGAGGCATCGACAGCTGGTTTGATGTCCGCATTGAACGCGCCCTGAATGATTCACTGGAACTGAGTAAGACCTCGCTGGGTGTGCGCATGCGGGAACTGTTACGCCAGACCCGACAGATGGCGCCACGTTTAAATGCCATCTCCAATGAACTGGCTACCCTGACGCTGAATGAACTCCGTAGCGAAAGTGATGCCAATGAACTGACCCTGTTCAGCAGTGATGGCCAGATCATTGCTTCGAGTATCAGTGAGACCACGCGCCTGTTACCGCAACACCTTGATGATAATACCCTGCAACGCCTGCGCCAGGGACAGGACGTGATTGAACTGGTACCGATACCCGATACTGGGCTGCATATCCTTGCCGCGGTCAATATTGAAAGTACCGATCCGGCACTGGGAACACGCATACTGCAGTTACTTTATCCCATCAATCCGCGTATCAATGAACTGGCAGAAAATGTACAAAAGGCTTTTAGTACCGTGCGTACTTTAACCGTATTACGTTTACCACTTAAATACAGCTTTATTCTTACCCTGTCCTTAATCCTGCTACTCAGTATCCTGACTTCTATCTGGGCAGCCTTTTTTGCTGCACGACGCATGGTGGCACCGATTTCCGACCTGGTAGAAGGTACCCGCGCGGTTGCGGCCGGTAATTATGAAAAACGCCTGCCCTTGCCCGGCAAAGATGAGCTTGGCTACCTGGTTCGTTCCTTTAATGAAATGACGCAGAAGATCGCCATGGCACAGGAAAGCGCCCGTATTAGTCAGCACCAGGCCGAAGCACAACATGATTATCTTGAAACCATTCTCGGTAATCTTTCATCCGGGGTCATTACCCTGGACAAGCACCTGTTTTTACAGACCAGCAACCATGCGGCAGATGAAATTCTTAATGCTTCGCTCAATCCTTTTATCGGTCACTTTCTTGAGGATGCCCTGGAAACCAACCCACATCTGCAACATTTCCTCGATGCCATTTACCCGCACATCGAGGCACGGGAAAAACAGTGGCAGGAAGAAGTGACCCTGTTCACCGGGGGTGGACGCAAGATCCTGATCTGTCGTGGCACCCTGATTACCCTTGCCGCCAATAACGAGGAAATGGAGGAGGGCACCATCCTGGTATTCGATGATGTGACTGAGCTGGTCAAGGCACAACGAAACGCGGCCTGGGGTGAAGTCGCCCGTCGTCTGGCCCATGAGATCAAGAACCCGCTGACGCCGATACAACTTTCTGCCGAGCGTATTCGTCACAAGTACCTGGACAAAATGCCGGAAAAAGATGCCGATATCCTGGATCGATCCACCTATACCATTGTGCAGCAGGTGGAAACGCTCAAGGAAATGGTGAAGGCCTTTTCTGACTATGCACGCATGCCCACTCTCAGCCTGCACAGCATCGATCTGAATAATATCATCCGTGAAGTGCTCGACCTTTACCTGACCCCGGATACCGAGGATGTATTTCAGATTAGCCTCGATAAAAGTAACCCGGTTATCGAGGCCGACATTGGTCGCCTGCGCCAGTTACTGCATAATCTGATTAAAAATGCCCTTGAGGCCAATCAGGAAACCCATACCAGCTCGCAAAGAGAGCAGCATGAAGATAAAATTTATATCTCCACCCGCTGTGCCGAGGAACATGCCTGTCGCTTCGTTGAGATTCGCATTACCGACACCGGCCCCGGTATTGCCGAGGACATGTTCAACCAGTTATTTGAACCCTATGTAACCACCAAGCCAAAGGGAAGCGGCCTTGGACTGGCAATCGTGAAAAAGATTGTCGAGGAACACGGCGGAATGATTTATGCTGAGAATGCAGAACACGGCGGCGCCAGTATTATAATACGCCTGCCAGTTAAGAAATCTGAGAACACCCTTGAGGACAATGCTGCAGCCTGATAACAATGCCTGATCCCACTCAACAAGCCAGCCCCGCCAGTCATATTCATATCCTGGTGGTGGATGATGAACCGGATATTCGTAACCTGGTACAGGAAATCCTTGAAGACGAGGGTTACCGGGTCACCGTTGCCGAAAATGGTGACACTGCACGCCAGGCCTTCAATGCCAGCAGGCCAGACCTGGTATTACTCGATATCTGGATGCCGGATGTCGATGGCATTACCCTGCTCAAGGAATGGACCGAGGAGGGAAATACCGATATCCCGGTGATCATGATGTCCGGCCATGGCACGGTCGAAACCGCGGTCGAAGCCACCCGGCTCGGTGCCTTTGACTTTATCGAGAAACCCCTGTCACTGGCACGACTGTTATTGACGGTTGAACAGGCACTGGATTCAGAAAAACAGACACTGCAGAACAGTGCCAGCGTTGCCGGTATTGGGCAGGTCAATGAACCTGTGGGCAAAAGTGCAGCGATGCAACGCCTGCGTGAACAGGTAAAACGCATTGCCGAACATGATAGCTGGGTACTGATCACAGGAGAGGCTGGCAGTGGCACCTCGGTAACGGCACGCTATTTACACCAGCACTCACACCATGCTGAAAAGAGTTTCGTCGAACTGAATTTATCGGCCTGCAGCTACGACAGGAACCCCGAGGAATTTGTCGGTTCTGCCAGTTACCAGGGGCTGCTGCAAAAGGCCCAGGGTGGTACCCTGTACCTGCGCAATATCGATGAAGCCGATGAAGCGACGCAGAACTTCTTACTGGCCCTGTTTCAGTCCCATACCTTCCAGAAGATCGATACTCCCGAGAACCACTCCTTCTCGGCACGCATTATCTGTTCCAGCCACCGTGACCTGGAACAGCTTGTCGAGCAACAAAAGTTTCGCAAGGATCTCTTTTACCTGATCAATGTGGTACCGGTGCATGTTCCGGCACTGCGGGAACACCGCGAGGATATCCCGGAACTGCTTGGCTTCTACACCGATATGCTGGTCGAGAGAGAAAAACTGCCCTATCGCCATTTCAGCCTGCCGGCACAGAACCGACTTCGTAATTATGACTGGTATGGCAATATCCGTGAACTCACCAACGTGGTACAGCGCCTGCTGGTCACCGGCAGTGGTAACGAGATCAGCCTGGAAGAAGTCGAGGCCACCATCAACGAGGCACCGGCGGCAAAACCGGCACTCGGTATTCCGATTGCCTATGATTTGCCTCTGCGCGAAGCCCGTGAGCAGTTTGAGCGCGATTATCTTGTCCACCAGCTGAAAAAAACCGGTGGCAACGTCGGTAAGACGGCAAAACTCATCGATATGGAGCGAACCCACCTCTATCGTAAATTACGTGCTTTAAACATTGATCCTAAAGCACTATCATTAGAAGACAATTAAACAAAAAGAATATCATCAATGAAAATTATTATTCTCGGTGCAGGGCAGGTAGGTAGCTCACTGGCAGAAAACCTCACCAGTGAAGCCAACGATATCACCATCATTGATACCAACGAGAAAATTCTCAACGAGCTGCAGGACCGGCTCGATCTGCGCACCATTACCGGACGCGCCTCGCATCCCAATATTCTGCGTCAGGCTGGCGCCGAAGATGCCGACATGCTGATCGCGGTGACCGACAGCGATGAAACCAATATGGTGGCCTGCCAGGTTGCCTATACCGTGTTCCACACCCCGACCAAGATAGCCCGCGTCCGTGCGCTCGGTTACCTCTCGCACCCGCAACTGTTCCAGCAGGAAGCCCTGCCCATCGATGTGCTGATCAGCCCGGAACAACTGATTACCGACTATATCGAGAGCCTGATCAAGCACCCCGGCACCCTGCAGGTACTGGACTTTGCCGATAACAAGGTGCAACTGGTGGGTGTACGCGCTTACTACGGTGGCCCGCTGGTGGGTCACGAACTGCGAACCATCAAGGAACATATTCCCGGTGTCGATATTCGTGTTGCCGCCATTTATCGTCGCGACCGGGCCATTATTCCACAGGGCAGTACCGTTATCGAAGCCGATGATGAAGTCTTTTTCGTTGCCGCACCAAAATGTATTCGCGCCATGATCAGTGAACTACGGCGCATGGATAAGCCCTATAAGCGTATTATAATCGTCGGTGGTGGTAATATCGGCAAGCGCCTGGCAAAGACGCTGGAACACGATTACCAGGTCAAGCTTATCGATCATAATGCTCAGCGTGCAGTGGAACTGGCCAATGATCTTGAAAACACCATCGTCCTTAATGGTGACGCATCTGATGGCAACCTCTTGATCGAGGAAAATATCGAGAATACCGATATCTTCTGTGCCGTTACCAATAACGAAGAAGCCAATATCCTTTCCTGTATGCTGGCCAAGAGCCTGGGTGCACACAAGGTGATGTCACTGATCAATCGTGCTGCCTATGTCGATGTGATTCAGGGTGGCGAAATCGATATTGCCATTTCACCACAACAGTCCACCATCAGCAGCCTGCTGGCGCACGTGCGCCGTGGCGATGTTGTCAAGGTACACTCACTGCGTCGTGGTGCCGCCGAAGCCATCGAGGCGATTGCCCACGGCGACAAAACGACATCGCGAGTGGTCGGCCGTCGTATCGACCAGCTTAAACTGCCGCCGGGTACGACTATTGGTGCCATCGTGCGTGGTGATGAAGTGATTATCTGTCATCACGATACCGTGATCGAACCGGAAGACCATGTCATTCTCTTCCTCGTCGACAAGAAATACATCTCCGATGTCGAACGCCTGTTCCAGGTCGGTATTACCTTTATCTGATCATGCAGTTTTTCGTCATCCAGCGCATTATCGGTTTCCTGCTCATGGTATTCAGTTTTACCATGGTGCCGCCAATGCTGGTCTCGATCATTTACCTGGATGGAGGCTTCGAGCCTTTTTTTTATACCTTCGCCATTACCCTGATTACGGGTATCAGTATCTGGTTACCGGTTAAACGCAACAAACAGGAACTTCGTCTACGTGATGGCTTCCTCATCGTGGTAATGTTCTGGATCGTACTGGCTTCTTTCGGTGCCATTCCTTTTATTATTGCCCCTCAGATTCATGTTCCCTTTACCGATGCCATCTTTGAATCGCTATCCGGTCTTACCACTACAGGAGCAACCGTGTTGCACGGGCTCGATAATATGCCACATTCTATTCTTTATTACCGGCAGCAACTGCAATGGCTCGGTGGCATGGGTATTATCGTCCTTGCCGTTGCCATAATGCCCATGCTCGGTGTCGGTGGTATGCAGCTCTACAAGGCCGAAACACCTGGGCCGATGAAAAACAACAAGCTCACACCCCGCATTACCGAAACGGCAAAAGCACTGTGGTATATCTACCTTGGCCTCACCGCAGCCTGTGCCATTGCCTACTGGTTTGCTGGTATGAATGCCTTTGATGCGATTGGCCACAGCTTCTCCACCATTGCCATTGGTGGTTTTTCCACTCACGATGCCAGCATGGGCTATTTCAACGATATGCCCAGGATTGAAATCGTGGCCATTATCTTTATGATTATTTCCGGTATCAATTTTTCCCTGCACTTTTTGTCCTGGCGTAATCGCTCACTACTGACTTACCTGCGCGATGCAGAATTTAAAGCTTATATCCTGATCCTAACACTGGTAACACTGATTACCGCAAGTTACCTGTATTACACCGACTTTTTTATCTCACCAGAACGGGCTTTTTTTCATGCCCTGTTCCAGACCGTCTCTATCGGCACCACCACTGGCTTTACCACGCAGGAATATCACCAGTGGCCGGGCTTTTTACCGGTGCTTTTAATCTTTACCAGCTTTATTGGTGCCTGCGCCGGATCAACCGGGGGCGGTATCAAGGTCATCCGTTTCCTGCTGCTATTAAAACAGGGCATGCGCGAAATCTTACGCCTGGTACATCCCAATGCTATTTTTGCTATCAAGGTTGGGGGTAAACCACTGTCGGATCGCGTTATCCAGGCTATCTGGGGATTCTTCGCCGCCTATGTAGCCATGTTCAGCATTATTCTTTTATTACTGATGGCAACCGGGCTGGATCAAATCAGTGCCTTTTCAGCAACCGCGGCCATGCTCAATAACCTGGGACCGGGTCTGAATGAAGTTGCTCTTAACTATTCACACCTGCATGACTCCACCAAGTGGATACTCAGCTTTGCCATGCTGCTGGGGCGGCTTGAAATCTTTACTCTGCTGGTAGTACTGACACCGGCTTTCTGGCGGCGTTAACTCAAGCTATAAAACTGTTTTCTGATTTACTCAACCGTAACCGACTTGGCCAAATTACGGGGTTGATCGACATCGGTGCCTCTGAGTACTGCAACATGGTAGGCCAGCAACTGTAACGGCACGGAGAAAATAATCGGCGAGATGGCAATATCCAGCGGTGCCACCTCGATCACCTTGAGGCCATCTTCTGATTTAATATTACAGTCTTTATCGGCAAACACATAAAGCTGTCCACCACGAGCACGCACTTCTTCCAGATTTGATTTTAATTTATCTATTAACTTGTCATTGGGTGCTACCGCAACGATAGGAATATTTTTATCCACCAGCGCAATCGGACCATGCTTGAGTTCACCGGCGGGATAGCCTTCGGCATGAATATAGGAAATCTCTTTTAATTTTAGCGCCCCTTCAAGCGCAACCGGATAATGCATGCCACGACCGAGGAACAGGGCATGATCCTTATCGGCAAAGTCTTTCGCCACTTCCTTTATCTCATTATCCAGCCCAAGCACATCATCGATAATACCGGGCAGGTGACGTAACTGATCCACTACCTTGGCCTCGGTCTCGGCCGGGAAGCCGAAGCGACGCGCTAGCACCGTTACCAGCATCAGGATAGCCACCAGTTGCGTGGTAAAGGCCTTGGTCGAAGCCACACCAATCTCGGGGCCGGCCCGTGTCATCATGCTCAGTTCAGATTCCCGTACCAGTGAACTCTCGGCGACATTACAGATTGCCAGTGAATGCGCATAGCCAATTTCCTTCGCCTTGCGCAGTGCAGCGAGGGTATCAGCTGTTTCACCGGACTGGGAAATGGTAATTACCAGGGTATCGGGCAGGACCACGACCTTGCGGTAACGAAATTCACTTGCTACTTCAACATTTACCGGCAGGCTGGTGACCGATTCAATTCCATACTTGGCAATCAGACCGGCATGGTAACTGGTGCCGCAGGCAAGTATCTGCACCGCCTTGATACGATCGAATATCTCGATGGCTTTGGGGCCAAAAGCGGAATCCAGCACCTTATCCTGACCAATTCGCCCTTCAAGGGTTTCGGCAATGGCAGCCGGTTGCTCATAAATCTCCTTGAGCATGTAATGGGGATATTCCCCCTTATCCACCGCATTACCGGAAAGTTTACTGACATGCACATCTCGTTCGATGCTATTACCAGCTGCATCATAAAGCTGAAAGCTATCGGCCTTTAGTTCAGCAATATCACCTTCGTGCATAATAATGAAATCGCTGGTTTCAGAAAGCAGGGCAGACATATCCGAGGCAATATAATTCTCGTTTTCACCAAGGCCAATCACCAGCGGGCTACCCTTGCGGGTACAGACCAGTGTGCCGGGTTCTGCGGTAGTGACAACACCCAGGGCATAGGCACCATCAAGATCCTGGATGGCTTTTTTAACCGCCTGTAATAGAGAACCTGTTGTCTTAATGTATTTTTCTATCTGGTGCACAATTACCTCGGTATCGGTATCCGAAGTAAAAGTAAACCCTTCTTTTAGCTGTTGCTCACGTAACGCTTCGTGATTTTCAATAATGCCATTATGCACGATAGCAACGCAGTCATTACAGACATGCGGATGTGCGTTACGGGTAGTGGGTTCTCCATGTGTCGCCCAGCGAGTATGACCAATGCCGGTAAAGCCACTGGCCGGTGTTTTCTCAAGCTCGGCCTGCAGATTTTTTATCTTGCCGACCGAACGCACTCGCTGGATACAATGTTCATTATCGAGCACTGCTATACCAGCGGAATCATAACCACGGTATTCAAGTCGTTGTAAACCGTGTATCAATACAGCGGTAATATCCCTGTTAGCTACTGCGCCTACAATCCCACACATATTCTGCTTCGCTTATTTCTTCTTTGTTGGGCGTTTCCAGCCACGAATACTTTTCTGTTTTACCCGGGTTAATGCCAGCTCTCCCTCTTTGACATCGGTGGTAATGGTAGAGCCTGCACCAATAGTGGCATTTTTACCAATTTTTACTGGTGCAACAAGCTGTGTTGCTGAACCGACAAAAACATTATCTTCGATGACTGTCTGGTGCTTATTGGCACCATCATAGTTACAGGTGATAGTACCTGCACCAACATTAACATCTTTGCCGACAACCGAATCACCGATATAAGTCAGATGATTGACCTTACTGCCTTCACCGATATGGCTTTTCTTCACCTCGACAAAATTACCAATATGCGTGTTCTCGGCCAGCTTTGTTTCCGGTCGCAAGCGGGCAAATGGACCTACCCGGCTGCCTTTACCAACCACGGCATGATCAATTATGCTCATTGGCAGGATCTCTGCATTATCTTCTATGACGCTATTACTGATAACGCAGTTAGCACCAATTGAAACATTATTGCCAAGTTTCACTTCACCTTCAAAAATAACATTGATATCGATATTGATATCTGTACCATGATCTAACTTGCCACGTATATCGATACGTACAGGATCGGCCAGAGTAATTCCTGCGGCCATCAGTTTATTTGCCATTTCATGCTGGTAATAGCGTTCCAGCTCAGCAAGTTGGCTGCGATTATTGACACCCATAACTTCAAATTCATTATCTGGCTGCGCGGTATGTACCGTATAACTATCGTTAACCGCCATGGCGATAATATCGGTCAGGTAATATTCCTGCTGCGCATTACTGTTATCGAGTTGCTTTAGCCAGCCCTTGAGCAGGTCGGCCTTTACTGCAAGAATGCCTGTATTGACCTCGTGAATCTTTTTTACTTCATCACTGGCATCTTTTTCTTCTGTGATATTGATTACCCTGCCGCTTTTATCACGGACAATGCGACCATAGCCCTGCGGGTTATCAAGGTGCACGGTAAGAAGGGCGATACCCTCACTGGCCTGCTTGAGTAAATCAGCCAGAGTGTCGAGATGTATCAGTGGTACATCGCCGTATAGAATCAGTACCAGGTCATTATCCTGCAGGTATTCTGAAACCTGCTCAACGGCATGGCCGGTACCAAGCTGTTCCTTTTGTAATACCCAGTTAATTTTCGCATCGTCGATAGTCTTTTTTACCTGCTCGCCACCATGACCATAAACAACATTTATCTGCCTTGCCTTGAGCTCTTTCGAGGTATTGATGACATGTTGCAATAACGGCTGACCTGCCAGGGAGTGAAGTACCTTGGGCAGGGCAGACTTCATTCGAGTGCCCTGGCCAGCGGCAAGAATAATAATATTGAGATGTTGCGCAGCTATGATCAATGTACGGAGACCTGTCCTGCCGGGGTGATTACTTCACCCGATTCCAGTTCTTCATCGGTGGCTTCGCGCACACCCTTGACGATAATTTTAAAGGTAATGGTTTTACCGGCTAATGGGTGATTGCCATCGAGAAAAATTTCACCGTTATCCATGGAAACAACGCGCATGGTCAGCTGCTCGCCCTTTTCATTCTGAAAGGTCGCCTCGGCACCAATATGGCGATACTCGTCGGGAACATTTTCCAGCTTGTCACGGAAAGTTTTGCTGTAATCATAATTACCAAAGCCCTCATCCGGAGGCAGGGTTACCTCGCGAATTGCGCCAACCGTGGCACCTTCCATTGCAGCGACAATTTGTGGAAAAACACGCTCATCCAGGCCATGAATATATTCACTCGGAACATCGTTCTGTTCCAGAACCTCCCCCTTGTCACTGACGATAGTGTAGACAAAGGAAACAACCCGGTTTTTCTCGACTTTCAAATCTGACATTTCATTTCCAGTTTTTATACTTTATAACGCAACTATAACCCACTCTAACGGGGTGCTCAAAACAAAAAAGGGCAGTTTAATAACTGCCCTTTTTCATCACATTTTGCATAAAATTTCGTCCTTAACGACGACGTTTCCGCAATTTATCGATCATTTGTAGCTGTTTCACCGCTTCAAGCAACTCGGCCTGGGCTTCGGCAATATCGATATCGCCTTCGCGATCCTTGATTGCCTGTTCCGCTGCCTGTTTTGCTTCAAGGGCCGCCGCTTCGTCGAGGTCCTGGGCACGCACCGCGGTATCGGACAGAATGGTCACGGTACCAGGCTGAACTTCCAGGATACCACCGGAAACGAAGATATATTCATCTTCACCACCGGGTAGCTTGATATGAACCTCGCCCGCCTTGAGCGGGGTCAGTAACTGGGTGTGGCGTGGGTAAATACCCACTTCACCCATTACTGCGGGTGCGACAACCATTTCGGCAGGTCCGGAGAAAAGCTCCTTTTCTGCACTAACGATGTCTACATCCATGGTCATGGCCATAGTCTATTCTCCAACTATTAAAGCGTTTTCGCTTTTTCAATCGCTTCTTCGATGGTACCTACCATGTAGAATGCCTGTTCTGGCAGGTGATCATATTCACCTTCTACGATACCCTTGAAGGCACGGATAGTATCTTTCGAAGAAACATACTTACCTGGTGCGCCGGTAAAGACTTCAGCAACGAAGAACGGCTGTGACAGGAAGCGTTGAATCTTACGAGCACGTGCCACGATTAACTTGTCTTCTTCTGACAGTTCATCCATACCAAGGATGGCGATGATATCTTTGAGTTCCTTGTACTTCTGCAGCGTACCCTGCACACCACGCGCAACGTTGTAGTGTTCTTCACCGATAACCAGTGGATCCAGCAGGCGGGAAGTAGAGTCCAGAGGATCTACCGCAGGATAGATACCCAGTTCTGCAATCTGACGTGAAAGTACCAGTGTCGCATCAAGGTGAGCAAAGGTTGTTGCTGGTGACGGATCAGTCAGGTCATCCGCGGGAACGTAAACAGCCTGGAACGAGGTAATCGAACCCGTCTTGGTTGAAGTAATACGTTCCTGCAGCGCACCCATTTCCTGTGCCAGCGTTGGCTGGTAACCTACCGCTGAAGGCATACGACCCAGCAGGGCAGATACCTCGGTACCGGCCAGAGTGTAACGATAAATATTATCAACGAACATCAGTACATCACGGCCTTCGTCACGGAAATTTTCCGCGATGGTCAGACCAGTCAGGGCAACACGCAGACGGTTACCGGGTGGCTCATTCATCTGACCATAAACCAGGGCTACCTTATCCAGTACGCCACCTTCTTTCATTTCGTAGTAGAAGTCGTTACCTTCACGGGTACGTTCACCAACACCGGCGAATACCGAGAAACCACTGTGCTCTACCGCGATGTTACGAATCAGCTCCATCAGTGTTACGGTTTTACCAACACCCGCACCACCGAAGAGACCAATCTTACCGCCCTTGGCGATAGGCATGATCAGGTCGATTACCTTGATACCTGTTTCAAGGATTTCAACTGCTGATGACTGTTCATCATAAGCAGGTGGCTTGCGGTGAATAGACATCAGCTTGTCTGCTTTAACTTCACCGGCACCATCGATTGGATTACCCAGTACGTCCATTACACGGCCCAGGGTACCCTGGCCAACCGGTACCTGGATAGCTTTACCCGTATCGGTTACCGCCATGTCACGCTTGAGACCATCACTGGTACCCATCGCGATAGCACGAACAACACCATCACCCAGCTGTTGCTGAACTTCCAGGACCAGGCCTGACTCATCAACCGTGAGTGCATTATAAATTTTTGGCATTGCATCACGTGGGAATTCCACGTCAACTACCGCGCCAATAATTTGTACAATCTTTCCAGAACTCATTTCAGTTCCCCTTAAAATTTGCTTTGCAATTCTTTCTTCGTAACCAGAGCGTTATACAGCGGATGCGCCTGCAACAATTTCCGACAGTTCCTGTGTAATCGCTGCCTGGCGAGCCTTGTTGTAAACCAGTTGCAGATCATCGATAAGACCACCGGCATTATCCGATGCAGCTTTCATCGCAACCATCCGTGCCGCCATTTCACAGGCAATGTTTTCAACCACACCCTGGTAAACCTGAGATTCAATATAGCGAACCAGTAAACCATCCAGAACCTGTTTTGCATCTGGCTCATAGATGTAGTCCCAGTGATAAACAAGTTCCTTGTCTTCTTCATCCTGTTGTACAGGTAAGACCTGAAGAATCGTTGGATCCTGTGTCATGGTATTAACGAAACGGTTATAAACCAGGTACAGACGATCAATTTCTCCATTGTCGTATGCATCCAGCATAACTTTAACCGTACCAATTAAATCATTAACACCAGGAGCATCACCAAGATGTGTTGCGGTTGCTTTAAGATCGCTTACACGCTTAAAGAAGCTGGTTGACTTTGAACCAATAGTACAGAGATCAATCTCAACATTCTTATCCTGCCATTCTTTCATGGCACTTAGTGCATCTTTAAACAGGTTGTTATTCAGGCCGCCACATAAACCGCGGTCTGAAGAAATCACGATATAACCTACCCGTTTAACATCACGATCTTCAAGATAAGGATGCTTGTATTCAGAATGTGCAAAAGCAAGGTGATGAATCACTGCACGCATCTTGTCCGCGTAGGGACGAGAAGCATCCATGCGATCCTGTGCCTTGCGCATCTTACTCGCAGCAACCATCTCCATTGCGCGAGTAATCTTCTGCGTATTCTGAACACTCTTGATCTGTGTACGGATCTCTTTACCACTTGCCATGGTTTTGCTCTCCGCTTACCAGGTGCTGTTTTCTTTGAACTTGTCGAGAGCGGCTTTCATTTCGCCTTCGATTTCGTCGTTGAAATCACCAGTTTCATTGATTCTGGCAATTAAATCAGCACAGTTTGATTTGATGTATGACTGCATTGCTGCTTCAAAATCAACAATCTTGTTGACTTCAACATCATCCAGGTAACCTTCATTAGCGGCATATAAAGAAAATGCCTGCTCAGCAACGGTCATTGGTGAATACTGCTTCTGCTTCATCAGTTCGGTAACACGTTGACCACGTTCAATCTGGTTACGCGTTGCTTCATCAAGATCAGAAGCAAACTGGGCGAATGCTGCCAGTTCACGGTACTGAGCCAGAGCCAGTCGAGTACCACCACCAAGCTTCTTGATGATCCTGGTCTGTGCAGAACCACCTACACGAGATACTGAAAGGCCCGCGTTAATCGCAGGGCGAATACCAGCATTAAAGAGATCTGATTCAAGGAAGATCTGACCATCGGTAATCGAGATTACGTTAGTCGGTACGAATGCTGATACGTCACCGGCCTGGGTTTCGATAATAGGCAGTGCCGTCAGTGAACCGGTTTTACCTTTCACTGCGCCATTGGTGAGCTTTTCAACTTCTTCGGCATTGATACGTGCTGCACGTTCAAGCAGGCGGGAGTGCAGGTAGAATACATCACCCGGGTATGCTTCACGTCCTGGTGGACGACGTAATAACAGGGATACCTGGCGATATGCCCAGGCCTGCTTGGTCAGGTCATCATAGACAATCAGTGCATCTTCACCTTTATCGCGGAAGTATTCGCCCATGGCACAACCGGCATAAGGTGCAATAAACTGCATCGCTGCAGAATCAGAAGCATTAGCCGCAACCACGATAGTGTGTTCCATAGCACCGTGTTCTTCGAGTTTACGTACCACATTAGCAACAGAAGATGCCTTCTGCCCAACTGCAACGTAGATACACTTAACACCGGTACCTTTCTGGTTGATGATAGCGTCGATGGCGATGGCAGTCTTTCCGGTCTGGCGGTCACCAATGATCAATTCACGCTGACCACGCCCAATTGGCACCATGGCATCGATGGATTTCAGACCCAGTTGAACCGGCTGGTCAACAGATTTACGTGCCATTACACCCGGGGCAACTTTTTCAATCGGGGAAGAAGACTCAGCCTTAATGGGCCCTTTACCGTCCATCGGCACACCCAGCGCGTCAACAACGCGACCAAGCATGGCTTCACCGGTTGGTACTTCAAGAATACGGCCAGTACATTTTACCTTGTCACCTTCGGAGATATCTTCGTAATCACCGAGGATTACCGCACCGACAGAGTCCTGTTCAAGGTTAAGTGCCATACCATATGTATTACCCGGGAATTCAATCATCTCCCCGGACATTACGTCATTTAATCCGTGAATACGGACAACACCATCAGCAATACTGACAACGGTACCTTCGTTACGGGCTTCTGCGCCTGCATCGAAGCCTTCGACCCGTTTCTTAATCAGTTCGCTGATTTCAGATGGATTCAATTGCATAGTTGTAATCCTTAAAATTTAAAATTAGTGCATTAAGGTGGTTGCCAGTTTTTCCAGCTGACCACTCACAGAACCATCAATAACCAGGTCACCGGCGCGAATAATTGCACCACCTACGATTGAATCATCAATCCTGGTAACCAGGTTAACTTCACGGCCAAGACGTTTCTTTAGGCCTTCGGTCATTGCCTGAATCTGTGTTTCACTTAAAGGAAATGCGGAAGTAACTTCTGCCTGAATGGTCTTTTCAGCTTCTGCACGTTGTTGTTCATAACGCTCAGCAATTTCGCTTACGATATCGAGGCGGTGATTCTCTGCCAGTACTTTGACAAAGTTCCTGCCTGTTTCGTTAAGCTTGTCGCCACAAACATCAAAAATGATATCAACAATCTTTTCTCTTTCTACATTCGGATTGCCGATTAAATCCTGCATTGCAGGATCAGAAGTCACTGCAGCCACAAGCTGCAGCATGTCAGACCAGCCTTTTAAATCGACTTTTTCAAGTGCGATATCAAATGCTGCTTGAGCATAAGGACGTGCGATTGTGCTTTTTTCAGCCATTGTCAGCGTCCTTTAAAGTTGCGCAACCAGATCTTTGAGCAGATCTTCGTTGGCTTTTTCATCGATTTCGCGTTTCAGTACTTTTTCTGCACCGTTAACTGCAAGTGTTACTACCTGGCCTCGCAGTTGTTCGCGAGCACGATTTACTTCCTGCTCAATTTCAGCATTTGCAGCAGCAATAATACGTTCGCCTTCTACACGTGCATTATCTTTTGACTCTTCGATAATTTCACTGGCACGCTTTTCAGCCTGGCTAATGATCTCCTGGGCTTTTTCTTTTGCCTCTTTCAGGGTTTCATGAACACGCTGTTGTGCCAGCTCACCATCGTGCTTGCCTTTTTCGGCAGCAGCGAGTCCGTCGGCAATCGTCTTTTTGCGTTCATCAAGTGCAGCAACCAGTGGTGGCCAGACATACTTCATAACAAAAATTACGAAGAAGATGAACGTAATCGATTGTCCGATGAGAGTGAGGTTTATATTCATTTACAAAGCCTTACTTTAATTTAAAGTTGGGTTCAATAAACTCAGACGATCTCTTATCCAGCAGCAACTGCGAAAAGGATGTACATTGAGATACCCACTGCGATCATTGGTACCGCGTCAACAAGACCCATAACAATGAAGAACTGTGTACGTAACATCGGAATCAGTTCAGGTTGGCGAGCAGCACCTTCGAGGAAACGGCCACCAAGGATACCGATACCCACTGCGGCACCCAGTGCACCCAGGCCCATCATTAAAGCGCCAGCGATATAAAGCAATGCTGTTGCATCAGTCATAATTATCTCCTATCTATACTTTTAAAATTAAAAATGGTTAAAACTGTTAATGTTCTGAATGTGCCATATCCAGGTATACGATGGTCAACGTCATAAAGATAAACGCCTGCAAGGTAATAATAAGAATATGGAAAATCGCCCAGCCCAGTTGCAGGAAGCCACCCAGGGTACCGAGGGCCCAGCCCGCGCTGAACATGATAGCAATCAGAATAAAGATCATTTCACCTGCGTACATATTACCGAACAGTCGCAGTGCCAGTGAGATTGGCTTGGCAATAAGCGAGACAAATTCGAGCAGGAAGTTAATCGGGATAAATAATGCCTGTACCACCTTGTTACTGGACTGGAAAGGCATCAGGGTCAGTTCCGCGGTAAAGCCGCCGATACCCTTGTTCTTGAAGCTGTAGTACAGCACCAGGAAGAAAACGGAGAAAGCCATGCCGATAGTGGCATTTGGATCGGTTGAAGGTACAACCTTCATATAGACATGGTGTGGATCAGCACCGAAGAATGTCGCACCCACCCAGCCAGCAAAATGTGGAATCCAGTCAACCGGAACAAGATCCATCAGGTTCATCAGGAATATCCAGGCAAATACCGTCAGGGCCAGCGGCGCAACCAGGTCATTTTTCGCGGTAAAGGAACCGCGCACACTGGTATCGATAAATTCAAAAATCATTTCCACGAAATTCTGCAGACCGGACGGGATACCTGCAGTGGCACTTTTTGCTGCCTTACGAAAGAAAAACAGAAAAACCAGGCCGGTCAAAACAGACCAGAGCATGGTATCGACATGGATGGCCATAAAACCCATGGATTTGGCATCAGCCGCAGAATGGGCAAAGCCCCAGTGACCGTCAGGAAACTGGCCATAGGTCCAGTTGGTTAAATGGTGTTGTATATAATTAGTAGAAGAAACTGTTTCACTTGACATGTGATTCACTAACCCGAAAAAATTTTAAAAAATTCGTTTATTTACAAGACGTTATCGTCGCCTTGTCACACCATAGCTGCTACGCCCAAACCAGTAGGCCAGCTGGGCAACAAAAAATCCGCTCAACACGCCTGCCGGGTTCAGTTTCAGAACACCCAGCCCCAGCGCGAGCAAACCAATCACCAGGGCAAAGCGTATAATGATACCTTTAAATAACTCGGCTGAATCGACGGCCGGTGCCTGGTCATCCGTTTCTGTTGCTATCCTGAGCCGCCAGGCAAAATATGCCGTGCTGGCTATGATGGTGACCCCGCCATAAAGCGTGGCCATAAAAAATTCATGACTTTTGAGCAATGCCAGGGTAATCGCGGTAATAATCACCAGGCCTGCCTGTACACTCAGTATCTTTCGAGTGGTGTGGGTAAATGCATTATTACTGGTCGATTGCATTGTGATGTCGGGGCTCCCACTCCACTGTTTTGCCTGAATAATGGCAAAGCGCGCGAAGTATAATCGAGGGATTTTTAAGGGTCAATAACTAGCGTTAATAACCCAATAAATAGACATAAATATTTACAATTGCACGGAAATTCGAAAAAAATCACCCGAAAACCTGCATTACACCCGTTTTGCGAAGTTTAGCAAATGCTAAAATACTAATAAAGCATCAATTGTAGGTAATTTTTCACCAAAGCGCCTGTTCTTCCAAACAGCCTTTTACCTCTGGCATAAAAAAACCACGAGACTTTTGGTCCCGTGGTTTTTGTTTTTATAACCTGGATCAGGTTTAGAACTTGAATGCGGCATTGACGCCGAGATAGCCCCAGCCACCCCCGGTACCTAAACCGGCTTCACCACCCAGCACGAAATTCGAACCCATGGTCTTTTCATAACCGATTACAGCCAGTGGTAAAAAACCGGAAGCTGATAATGAACCGGATGAAACATTGATACTTGAAGCACCCAGTTGCCAGTAAGCACCATCGGCATATTGATCCATATAAGCTTTGTAACTCACGGCATAGGATGTTGCGGTCAAACTGGAACCGAGATAAGTACCACTGATACTGCCAACTGAGAATACAACATTACCCTTGTTACTGAGTTTATGCTGGTAATAAACATTATAAACACCGATCGCATCCAGCAGGATTGCAGTACCCACCATGCCTTCAGCAAATACGCTGACCGGTAAAAATAAGAGAGCAGCAAGTGCAATTTTCCTTAACTTTTTCATAATAAATTCCCCATTTTACAAATTAAACACATAAACAGGACTTCCCCACCTGTTTGTTTAAATCTAGCTCAACAAATGCCGTTTTTCTATGGCTTGTTTAAAAAAGTGTTAACCGGGTTGGATTTTAAAAATAGGATATATGAAAATGCAGGAAAAGGATTATTTAATGTGCTCAAGGATACCATCGAGTTCATCGATACTATTGTAATGGATAACCAGCTTGCCCTTGCCCCTGTTGCCATGCTGGAACACCACCTTGGCACCAAGCTTCTCTGACAGATCTTGCTGTAAACGGCGAGTATCCGGATCCATTTCTACTTTGCTGGCTTTTTCCTTGGCCGGCTGGTTCATACGACGCACCAGTTGCTCGGTTTCACGTACCGACAGCCCCTTGTTTGCAACTTCCAGTGCGGCTTTTTTCTGTAATGCACCTTCAAGACCGAGTATGGCGCGGGCATGGCCCATTTCCAGCTGCCCATCTTCGAGCATGTGGCGTACATCGGTTTCCAGAGTCAGGAGCCGTAACAGATTAGATACAGCCACCCGGGAACGTCCCACGGCATCGGCCGCTTCCTGGTGAGTGAGGCCGAACTCCTCGACCAGGCGTACCAGCGCCTTTGCTTCTTCAATCGGGTTGAGTTCCTGGCGCTGGATATTCTCGATCAGCGCCACGGCCATGGCTTCCTGGTCGGAAATTTCCCGGACGATAGCCGGAATTTCATGCAACTCGGCCAGTTGCGCGGCACGCCAGCGGCGTTCACCGGCAATCAGCTCGTATTGCCCCGGCGTGGCAGAAAGCGGGCGCACCACGATTGGCTGCACCACGCCCTGAGCCTTAATCGAATCGGCCAGTTCCTGTAATGCCTCTGGGTTGAAATTGGTACGCGGCTGATAACGACCGCGCTGAATCACATCGATGGCAATCTGCTGGTACTCGGAGCTGCTATTTTCTGCGGAGCCTGTTTCGGCGATCGCTGCTGCCGGGGCATCCTCTTTGAGGTGACTGACTCCGGAACCGAGTAAGGCTTCCAGACCTTTGCCTAAACCACGTTTTTTTGCCATACCACTTATGCCTGTGCACCGACGAGGGTGGCATTTTCATCATTACGCAGGATTTCACCGGCCAGTGCCAGGTAGGCAAGGGCACCACGGGAGGACTTGTCATAGTTAATCACCGGAATACCGTGGCTGGGTGCTTCTGCAAGACGAACATTGCGTGGAATAATGGTGCGATAGACCTTTTTCGGGAAGTGTAATAACAACTGCCCGGAAACATCGTTTGCCAGATTATTACGCGGATCATACATGGTACGCAGCAGGCCTTCGATTTGCAGTTCCGGATTGACGGTGTTGCGAATACTTTCCACGGTTTCCATTAATGCGGATAAGCCTTCCAGAGCATAGTATTCACACTGCATCGGGATCATGACCGAGTTTGCCGCCACCAGGGCGTTCAGAGTGAGCATGT
>JALUTJ010000426.1 GCA_027057985.1 Chromatiales bacterium | reverse complement strand
AAGTGGGTGACAAGGTAAAAGGCAAGGTACTACATGCGAAGTACAGCCGTTACATGCAAAAGGTCGCCGAAGAGAACCCGGAACTTGCCAATGAACTGGCCGAGGTTGGGGCACGCTTTACCCACCACAGTTCCATTGCACCTACTGGTACTATCAGCCTGTCACTGGCTAACAACGCCAGTAACGGTATCGAGCCATCCTTTGCCCACCACTATTCACGTAATGTGATCCGTGAAGGCAAGAAGACCAAGGAAAAAGTGGATGTATTCTCCTTTGAGCTGCTGGCTTATCGCGAGCTGATCAATAACAGGGCAATGCCATTTGCTGAAGATGAAGATGCGAAACTACCGGATTACTTTATCGCGGCCGATGACGTGACGCCGAAGCAGCACGTTGATATCCAGGCGGCTGCACAGAAGTGGGTGGATTCCAGTATTTCCAAGACAGCAAACGTACCGACCGAGTACCCGTTTGCCGAGTTCAAGGATATCTATACCTATGCCTACGAGCAGGGACTCAAAGGCTGTACCACCTTCCGCTTTAACCCGGAAGCCTTCCAGGGTGTACTGGTGAAAGAGGAAGACCTGGAAAATACCGTTTACAAGTTTACACTTGATAATGGTGAGGTGGTTGAAGTCAAAGGTAATGAAGAAATTGAGTATGATGGTGAGCTGCATACGGCGGCGAATCTTTTTGATGCGTTAAAAGAAGGCTACTACGGCAAATTTTAAGCAGCGCTGGCTTGCTTAACATCTGAGCGAGCCGGATGAGTTGATACGGCGTTGCAGTATTTTTTGAAAATGCTCACGTACTAAATGTACGCTCCGCTTTTCAAAAAAATACTGCGCCTTGTCTCAACCTCATCGGGCTCACTCAGAAAAATAGACATTATAATTTGTCGGCTCCGCTGTGCTTGAGCCGACCTGTTGTAGCTCAGACTTTGGTCTGACAAAACAAACACAAATGACCTCGATTCGTTTCAATCACATCGGGTTCGTTTAAAGAATCTGAACGGCCGGATCGATAACAGTACAAAACTATCAGGCTACTGTTATTGTTCCGGTCGATCAGAACCAGACAAGAATACAGGCCAGGTTTGAGCTGGCACAGATGCGGTAAAGGAAAATGGGAGAGAAGAAAGATGACCGTTAAAATTTCAAACAAGATTGTCGGTTATGCTGTGGCGAAGGAAGATGAAGACGATAAGGCGGCAGAAGCAGCATTAAAAGCGGAACAGCAGGAGGATACCAATGTTATCCAGATGCACGAGAAGATCGAGCGTCCGGAAATGTTGCTGGGTTCAACCTACAAGGTAAAAACGCCGCTTTCAGAGCATGCGCTATATATCACAATCAATGATGTAATTCTGAACCAGGGAACCGATCACGAATTACGTCGTCCGTTCGAGGTCTTTATCAATTCCAAGAATATGGATCACTTCCAGTGGATAGTTGCCCTGACCCGGATTATCTCTGCAGTATTCCGCAAGGGGGGTGACGTGACTTTCCTGGTCGATGAATTACGTTCGGTATTCGATCCCCGTGGTGGTTACTTCAAGAAAGGTGGTAAATACATGCCATCACTGGTAGCTGAAATCGGGGATGCGATTGAATGTCACCTTAAGATGATTGGCATGATCCAGGAAGAAGGACTTGATGAACACCAGCAAAAGCTGATTGCGGAAAAGCGTGCCCAGCTTGAAGGCCAGCAAAACGCTGCCGATGAAGCGCAGGGCAAGAGCAATGATTTCCCACCCAGCGCCCAGCTTTGCAACAAGTGTTCCACCAAGGCGGTGATCAAGATGGATGGTTGCATGACCTGCCTTAACTGTGGTGATTCCAAGTGCGGATAAGGTTTTAAAGCGGCCATCAATGGTTGACTTTGGCCGAATAAAAAGATAAAAATGGCCAATCAATACTATTTCAGGGGTAACCCGCTTGATTTAAACCCGGTTTAAAAATATGAAAAAAGGGTTCAATGGGGGAGGAGATAACAATAATAAAGACTTTTTAAAAAGTCAGAGGAAGTAGTATTCAGGGCAGCTTCGGCTGCCTTTTTTATTCAGGAAAACGTAAACGGAGTTAAACAGGTATGTCATTTTTATTTACCACCTTCAAGGTGCCACTGTGGTTTCTGCTTTTTGTGCTGGCCTGTGCGGCACCGCTATGGCTGAAGTGGTACCAGGCTTTTTATCGCCGTTTTATCAAGACGGGTGTATTACAGCGAAAATTGAAAAAAGCCACCGAGGTCGCCGAGGAAAAACTCGATAGCCTGAAAGATGCCGGGGATAACTGGAGCCTGGATGTGGAAGAACATCCGGACGATACGCCGAGCAGGCAGGAAGCGGCAGCAGTGGCAAAAAAAGAAAAAACTAAGGCGAGGAAAAAAAGCAGCAGCAAATCTGTCGCCAGCAGTAAAAAGGAGAGCGGTTTTGGCAGTGACCAGCCCTATGTCAAGATTGTGCTGAAAACCCTGGCCTTGCAGGGCGATACCGGCATGATGATTCAGTCGATCGCCGACAAGCTCGAAATCAATAGCAATGAGATCAAGAAAGCGCTTTCCTACCTGGAAAAAAATGAATTTATCGAGGGCGTCACTGGCAGTGGCGGGGTGAAATATTATCTCGCTGACAGGGGCCGGCGTTACAGTATCAAGCGAGGTTATATCAAGGGTTAAAATAGCTGACAGGGAGTAAGGAAGGATGTCATTTATTTTACAGACAATTGAATTGCCACTCTGGTT
>JALUTJ010000425.1 GCA_027057985.1 Chromatiales bacterium | reverse complement strand
CTTCCTGACTGGCTGACAGGTTTTCCAGCAGGTGCGAGGTTTTCAACTGACTGAGCTTGCTATAGAGATTACTGATATTTTGTTGTACCGATTTCTGGCGCATGATATCAAACGAGAAACGGATGCTTTCAAGTACTTGTGAGTAGTCGCCATTCAATCCCTTTGTCATTGGTTGACGGTAGAAGATATGCTGTTGCGCAAAATTGAAGCAGGTTTTTACCTCGCGCATAAAGGTTTCCATTTGATCCGCGGCGGTATTGAGGTTGTTGATGATTTCGAGGAATTTTTCATCACCATGATAGTGAGTAATACGGAAATTCAGTTTTCCCTTGCAAAGATGCCCGGCCAGTTGATTCACCTGCTGGTGACGAGCGGCCTGCATTTGAATAGTACGATGATTGTTAATCAGCAACACGGCAAGAACCAGCATGGCAGATATGAGCAGCCAGTCGATTCCATACACATAGCCACTATAGCTGCTGATAAGCAGGATAATACTGAGCTGTAACAGCAGGGCTTTTGATTTAAAGACTGAGAATAAATTCATCGTATCCCATTTCCCGTGCATTCAGGGTGCTATCAAGTTTAAAACGAGCCGCATCGATGGCTTCCTGGCCACGGTGCTGTGACTCGATTTCTTTCAGTTCGCTGTAGAGCTGGTTGATATAGTCGAGTTTCTCACTGTCAGGCTTGCGCCGTACCGAGTAATAGCCCTCAAGCTGGTGATCGAGCGAGAAATCCGGGGTGACATTGGCAAAAACCCAGTAATATCCTCCGGTTTTCGTCATATTTTTGATATAACCATTGAATTCACGGTTATTTTGCAGGGATTCCCACATCAGGCTGAAAATTACCCGCGGCATATCTGGATGGCGGACAATATTGTGCTGTTTGCCCAGTAATTCGTCTTCGTCGTAGCCGGAAATCTCGATAAAGGCCGGGTTACAGTAGGTAATTACCCCTTTGGGGTCAGTTTTGGAGACGAGTAGCTTACTGTCCTTAAATAGTGTTTCTGTCTGATTGGGGGTGATCCGGTTTTTCATTGTAACTTTGTATCTGTTAATCTCTCCTTACATATCGGCCATATTGCTAATTTATTTAGGCCCATATCTGATAAAATTCTATTTTCTAATTGCCCAGAAATTGAGCAAGTTTTTTTGTTTTTCCTGTCAACCAATTCATTGTTGCTGCGTTATCAATGGGTATATTGTTTTTAATCCGAGGAGAAAATTGTGCAACTAACTTCAAGAATTTTTGTAGCGGGCTCATTAATGGCCATGTCACTGGGCGTAAATGCGTCATCTTTTAACCTGGAAATGGGTAATGATGAACAGGGTAACAGCAGTTCTGCCGTTGCTGTGGATATTTCAATGTCGACGAAACGGGATTTTCTCATCGGTGCAGGGAGTACGGAGGTGCCGGCAACATCCACAACCCTGAACAGTAATTTTCTTTATTTTGGCCTGCGTAACCAGGTCTCAAATAGCACATCAGTAACAGGCATGCTGGAATTCTCCGGGGTGAAGGGCAGTTTCACCATGACCTCACTCTCTGTTCCCATTCGCTCAAGTAATGATAATGGTTACTTCGAGTTTTCACCGGGATTTAGAAATATTCGTCTGACAACGACTACAAAAAAACAGGTGCTGACAACCAGTACCGCGCTGGGTGTTAAGGCCGGGATTTACGCGGGTAAACACCTGCGTTTTGGCGGCAGTTATTTTACTTATGGTTATACTCGTGATGTCAGCAAGCTGTCGTCATTTTTCGCAACTCGCTATTTCAATATGGATACCCTGCAACTTTCATCCGGTCTGTTAAAGAACCTGTTCAGTATCGATGCCGGGCTGGATTTTGAAAAGTTTTCAGTTTCAGTCGGTAAAAATACCAGTATCTCGGCAATTGATAATACAACCACAGAGTATGTTTATACCACACTGGATTATTATATTTCCGACCGGTGGGGTGTTGGTTTGCTGTTTGGTAAGTATCTGAATACGCCTGCGGATCAGGATAACTATACTTCGGTTAACCTGAACTATTTCTACGATTAAATTTCTCGCTCCTCCTTTGTTCCCTCTCACTCAGGGAGAGGGCAGGGGTGAGGGAACCAGAAACAGCTAATATCACAGAATATGGAAGTTTTCTTTTTCCAGCATTCTTACAAGTCGGATCAGAGGTAGGCCCATCAGGGTATTGGGATCATCCCCCAGAAGTTTTTCAAACAAAACGATGCCCAGCGCTTCGGATTTAAAGCTACCTGCACAGTTATAGGGTTTTTCCCGTTGCAGGTAGTTTTCTATCATCTCGTTGCTGAGCTTTCTGAATACCACGTCAAACGGCACAACTTCTGACTGATATGTTTTTGTATTGGCATTGTACAGACACAGGCCGGTATAAAATCGTACGGTTTTTCCTGAAGCCTTCTGCAGTTGCTTCGCCGCTTTTTCATGGGTATGTGGTTTACCCAGGATCTCGTTATCGATAATCGCTACCTGGTCCGAGCCGATTACCAGTGCATTATCCATCTTCTCGGCAACGGCTTTTGCCTTGGCAATGGAAAGCCGCTTTACCAGTGCTTGCGGTGTTTCATTCTCCAGTGCAGTTTCGTCTGTTTGTGGTGATGCGGTTCCAAAAGCAATGCCCAGTTTTTCAAGAATAGCTTTGCGAAAAGGAGACGTTGAAGCGAGTATAAGTTTCATGTGCGAATTATAAACAAGAACCAGTGATGCGCATAGCTGCAGGTT
>JALUTJ010000424.1 GCA_027057985.1 Chromatiales bacterium | reverse complement strand
CTCCTTGAACCGACCTTTACCCATGCCAAACAGGTGGCGGCTTATCTTGGGCTTATTCCGCAACAAAAAGAATCTGGCACTCTGAAGGGGCAAACCCGCCTCAGTAAGAATGGCAGCAGTCGGATTCGGGCAAAGTTATACATGGCCGCGGTCTGTGCCAGTACACATAACCCGGACATTAAAGCCCAGAGAGACCGCTTGCTCGCAGCGGGTAAAACCAAAATGCAAGCACTCGGGGCAGCGATGAGAAAGTTAGTACAGATTTGTTTTGGTGTGATTAAACATCAAAATAAATACCAGCCTCAGGTCGTTTTTAATACTTGAGGCGGGGGTGGAGAGATGGTATCTACATGATATTCAATGTCTCTATGAACTCTGTGATTTAATGGTAGGTCGGCTCAAGCGCAGCGGAGCCGACAAATAATCTCCCTCTCCTTCAAGGAGAGGGTAGGGGTGAGGTGATTTAAATGATTTATTCTCCCTCACCCTAACCCTCTCCCGGAGGGAGAGGGAAAAGACTACTTAGATTTTAATCTGATTTAAATATTCTTTAAATTCAGCCCCAATCTCAGGATGCTTCATTCCCCAGCTCAACCGTGGCCTGCAGGTAACCAATCTTGCTACCACAGTCATAGCGAATGCCATCAAATTCATAAGCATAGACCTGTTCTTCGGCAAGCAGGTCGGCAATGGCATCGGTTAACTGAATTTCTCCACCTGCACCCCTGCCGGTATTTTCAAGGTAATGGAAAATACGTGGGTTAAGAATATAACGACCAACCACGGCCAGTGTCGATGGTGCTTTATCCGGTGCTGGTTTTTCTACGATACCACGGATAAAACCTTCCTTATCGTTTTCATTTTTAAGACTAACAATGCCGTACTTGTCGGTTTCTTCTGCGGCCACTGTTTGTACCGCCAGAATACTGGACTGGTGTTGCTGGTAGTTCTCTACCATCTGCCGGATACAACCCTTTTCGTTATCAATCAGGTCATCAGCGAGAATCACGGCAAAGGGTTCATCGCCCACCACGGGTTTTGCACAGTACACCGCGTGCCCCAGTCCCAGGGCTTCGGCCTGGCGCAGGTAGATACAGGACACATTTGCGGGCAGTATATTTCTCACCTGCTCGAGTAACCTGTCCTTGCCCTTGGCAGCCAGTTCAGCCTCGAGTTCATAGGCCTTGTCAAAATGATCCGGAATGGAACGCTTGTTGCGCCCGGTCACAAAGATCAACTGCTCAATACCCGCATCAATGGCTTCTTCCACCGCGTACTGAATTAAAGGTTTATCGACGATGGGTAACATTTCCTTGGGGCTGGCCTTGGTGGCCGGGATAAAACGGGTGCCGAGACCGGCAACGGGAAAAACAGCTTTACGAATTGTGGTCATAATAATTTGATGAGTTTGGTTTGTTATGAAAGGAGGAAGTTTACCATGCTGATTTCTCACCGCAACCAGCAGAACGGCAGTGAATTTATTGGGCAAAAAAAAGCCAGTATAAATATACTGGCTAACTGAAGGAGAACAAAATATTGTTTATTTTGTTTCGGTGGTAAGCACATCCTTATTTTTCTGTATCAGCTTTGGGCCGATGCCTTTGACTTTCACCAGATCCTGCACGGTTTTGAATTTACCGTTTTTGAGCCGGTATTGAATAATGGCATGTGCCTTTTTAAGACCGATTCCCCTGATGTGTTGACTCATGGTCTGGGCATCAGCGGTATTGATATTGACCTGCACAGCCAGGCTGAGTGTTGAAAAGGTCAGTGCCAGGATGGCAAGAAAGATCCTTAATGTTTTCATTATGTGACTCCCTGTCAGTTGTTGAAAGTAAGGAAATTATACCTCGCTATTTTCTTTCTATCTGTAGGAAATAACTGAAAGTTTTGTAGGATTTTTCCTACAGGCCGAGTTCCTGTTCAATTTTTTTCAGTGCCTGCATTGGTTCTTCGGCCTGGGTAATGGGGCGACCAATAACGAGGTAGTTACCACCAGCGGTCATGGCCTGGGCCGGCGTCATAATCCGTTTCTGATCGCCGGTTACACTCCATTGTGGACGAATACCGGGAGTCACCAGTTCAAATTCAGAGGGTAAATCCTGGCGCAGAAGTTCGATTTCTCGCGGGGAACAGACCACGCCATCGAGACCACTTTCATAACTGAGTGTAGCCAGTCGTTTTACTTCATCGGCCGGGGAGTGAGGCAGGCCGATTTCCTGCAGATCTTCTTCGCCCATGCTGGTAAGCACCGTCACGGCGATCAGTTTGGGGGCGGCAGCATCTTCTGGAAGAGCAGCACGTGCGGCTTCGAGCATCTTGCGGCCACCAAGGGCATGCACATTCAGCATCCAGATACCGAGGTCGGCTCCGGCCTGGCAGGCGCGCGCCACGGTATTTGGAATATCGTGAAATTTCAGATCGAGAAAGACATCAAAATTTCTTTTCACCAGGCTTTTGACAAACTCTGGCCCGGAGCGGGTAAACAGTTCCTTGCCAACCTTGAGGCGGCATCGTGTCGGATCAAGCTGATCGACCAGTCGTAACGCCTCGTCAGCGGATGGGAAATCGAGTGCAACAATAACAGGGGATGAACTCACCTTATTCTCCTTCTACCCCGTGAATGGGTTTAATGGTATCCCAGCGTTTACAACTGGGGCATTGCCAGTGCAGGGTCTTGCCCGTAAAGCCACAGACATGACAACTGTACACCGGTTTGTCTTCCAGCAACTGGCTGGTAACGGATTTTAAAATAAGCAGT
>JALUTJ010000423.1 GCA_027057985.1 Chromatiales bacterium | reverse complement strand
GTTAAATCTTCTTCTGCACTGATGGCACGGGTTAAAAGGACATCCTTGGCCCGGCCACGTAATTCTTCGATGATTTCATCATCGAACTCTTCGATCTGCTGCATTTCAGATAAAGGTACGTAGGCGATTTCATCAATCGTGGTAAAGCCTTCCTGAACCAGGATAACCGCCACTTCTTCATCCACGTCGAGCAGGTCCATAAAGATTTTCTGAGCTTTCTGTGCTTCTACTTCGTTCTTTTCATCCGCCTCTTCAACAGACATTACGTTCAGGATCCAGCCGGTCAGCTCACTGGCCAGCTTCACGTTCTGCCCACCACGGCCAATCGCCTGTGACAGCTGGTCTTCGGCAACCGCGATATCCATGGTTTCGGTATCTTCATCGACAACAATGGAATCAACTTCGGCCGGAGACATGGCATTGATAACAAACTGTGCCGGGTTTTCATCCCAAAGCACGATATCGACACGCTCACCGGAAAGTTCATTGGAAACAGCCTGAACCCGTGAACCACGCATGCCAACACAGGCACCTACCGGGTCAATACGCGGGTCATTGCTTTTCACTGCAATCTTGGCACGAGAACCCGGATCACGTGAAGCACCGATAATTTCGATCAGTTCTTCACCCACTTCAGGCACTTCTATCTTGAACAGTTCAATCAGAAACTCGGGCACGGTACGGCTGACAAAAAGTTGCGGACCACGAACATCGGAACGGATTTCCTTCAACAGGCCACGAATACGATCACCGGGGCGAACCGATTCACGTGGAATCATATCTTCACGTGGAATAATGGCATCGGCATTATTACCAAGGTCGAGATAGACATTGCCACGCTCAACCCGCTTGACGACACCCATGACCAGGCTACCAATCTGCTCCTGGTATTCTTCCGCTACCATGGCACGCTCGGCTTCGCGGACTTTCTGTACGATAACCTGCTTGGCCGTTTGCGCCGCAATACGTCCAAACTCGATAGACTCAACCTGTTCTTCGATATAGTCACCCACCTGGATATCGGGGTTTTCCAGCTGTGCCGCACTTAAAGTGGTCTGGTGGTCCGGCATGTCCATGGCATCATCTTCAACGACTTCCCAGCGACGGAAAGTTTCATAGCTGCCATCCTTTGGATCAATGGCAACACGAATATCAACATCGTTGTTGTAACGTTTCTTGGTTGCTGTGGCCAATGCAATTTCCATTGCCTCGAAAATAACGCTTTTATCCACGCCCTTCTCATTGGATACAGCATCAACAACCATCAATATTTCTTTGTTCATTTTCCTCGTGCCTCTGTCAAAACGACCCTGTAAGTCGCACTTCAAAGATATCTCAGTTCAAGTTTATAAATCTGCAATAATATTGGCTTTATCAATATCATCCATCTGTAACTGGAAGTGCTGCTCCGAAGCACTGTCCCTGATAGTGATATTTTCACCTTCAACCTTTTCAATCACGCCGTTTATCTTGCGTTTGCCTTCTAGCGGGCGGTAGAGCCGAAGCTTTACCTTGCTACCGATAAAACGCGCAAACTGCTCCTCGTTGAAAAGCGGCCGATCCACACCCGGGGATGATATTTCCAGCGTGTACTGACCCTTGATCGGCTCTTCCACGTCCAGTACACCGCTTACCTGGTGACTCACCCGTGAGCAGTCATCCACGGTAATGCCATCGGCAGAATCGATATAGATGCGTAGTACGCTGTGCTTGCCCATTGGCAGATGCTCAATACCGACCATTTCGTAGCCCAGCCCTTCTACAGCCGGCCTGATTAACCCGGCAAGTTCATCCTCTTTACCTGACATACTGCTCTCGAAATAAAATCCCGGAAAATAAAAAGTGGGCTCAAGGCCCACTTCAAAAAATTACGTTCTATGCGGCAAATTATAACACTATATGAATGAAGTGCAATCTGTCCGGGCTATTTTTCACGGCTTTTGTACCGATATTCGCACGATATTGCCCTTACCCATATACTCCAGCGTGGAAAAATACAGCTTGTTGGCCATGGCGATGCCACGACCATGATTATCCATAACGCGGGTGGTATCAAAATCGAGAAAATCCTCCCAGTTGAAACCATCCCCCTGATCACTGATGGTAAAAACCACCATTTCCGGGCTGTTTTCGACATCGAGATAGGCAAATTTTTCCTGGTTATCCGGGAATGACAGGCGCTTGTTGATTTCCTTTTCCCATAGATCCTGCTTGCGTAGCTCAGATTTTTCCTCGTAGCCAATACCGAGATTACCGTGTTCAATGGCATTGATCATCAATTCACTCAGGCCAAGGGCAATCTTGTCGGCTTCATCACAGGTACAGGCCACCAGTGATGATACCGCCTGCACGTCTTCCAGATTCTGGAATTTAAACCTGGCATTCTGCATCAGCTTGACCGAAGAGCGGGTAACATTGAGACTGGCCAGCAAGGCCTTGTTGAAACCCCGATCCTTGACTGCCGTTTTTACTACGGAGTGCAGGATGTCACTGGTAAAGGGTTTGGTCAGGTAGTAATAGGCACCGGCCTTGAGGCCTTCGAGAATATCTTCACGACTGACCTTGGCCGTTTGCAGGATGACCGGGATGTATTTCAGCTCGTGGTGAGCGGACATTTTCTCCAGTACTTCCATGCCGGACATGCGTGGCATCATCCGATCCAGCAGTACCACGTCATAACGGTTGGGATCGGCCTCGAGTTTTTCCATCGCCTCGACACCATCATTCGCCGTTTCCACGACGTAGGCATCCCCGTTTCCGGTCAGGAATTCCTCGATAATATCC
>JALUTJ010000422.1 GCA_027057985.1 Chromatiales bacterium | reverse complement strand
CGTCCGGTCATACCGACCTTGCCAATCAGCTCCCCCTGCAGAAGTGCCTGCCCGGCTTTGACATCGATATGACTAAGGTGACAGTACATAGTGACCAGCCCCTGTCCATGATCGATAAACACCGTGTTACCGGTAAAGAAGTAATTTCCAGTACGGATTACCCGGCCACGCGCCGGTGCCCTGATGATTGTGCCTACAGGTGCAGCGATATCCAGCCCGGTATGGCGACGAATTCGCTTCTGATTATTGTAGATACGCCTTAAGCCAAAGATACTACTAAAACGGCCTTCAACCGGAACGATAAAGTTTGTCTGTACCAGTGGATTTTCTGTCCATGTTTTTAAGGCTGCCACGATCAGTGGTTTTTCACGGTAATGGCGTTCGATATCTTTCTTGCCCGGGGAAACCATGCGCTTGTTCTTTATCGTAATATGCCGGGTCAGGTAGTCTTTGGGTTTTACCCGGAACTTGATATAGCGGCTTTGTTTGTCTGCGCTAACAACCTTGAGGTTATGCAGGCCGGGTTTGATTTTCAGGCCAATACCAACAACGGCCTGCCAGCCGGTTGCGGTATTCCGCACCATGACACGTTGGCCGTTAAAATAGACTTTATTGCTGCTATTGAAGGAAAGTGGCAGGTTAATAATAGCAATACCACCCGGTACCGGATCTGCCACGGGGTAAGTGTCGGAATAGGCCGGTACCTGAATGCTGAAAACAACAATTAAAAGGGTAATAATTTTTTTAATCACGGATAACCTCGGTGACACTTGAAATAATCTGTCCATTAACCAGTTGTGATTTAATCGACTGCTTCTTTTTCACCTGTTTTATATCTCGAATAATATTTCCTTTCTCATCGCGGATAATGGCATAACCACGTTGTAAAGTCTGTAACGGACTTAACGCATCCAGAGAAAAAGCCAGGTGTTTGAGTTTATTTTTGCACTGTTCGACATTTTGCTGTTCGGCTCGAATCAGGCGATTATGAAAATTTTCCAGCTGTACACGGTAATGCTTAAACTGCTGTACCGGGGAATGTTGCTGTAGTCTTGCTTTAAGCAGCTTACAGTGATCCTGCTTCTGTTGTATCGTGTTTTTAATCGTGGTTTGCAGGCGCTGTTGCAGACTATCCAGGCGTTGCTGTATGTGTTTTAACTGCTCGGCCGGGTGACGGATGCGTTTACTTAACCAGTCCAGCTTTTGCTGTTTCTGCTGGAGTTGCTGCTGTATCCGATATTGCAGGCGTGTTTCCAGGCTACTCACTTTTTGCAGAAACTGATAACGATCCGGGCTGATTAGTTCGGCTGCTGCGGTGGGTGTTGCCGCACGCTGATCGGCAACGAAATCAGCAATGGTAAAGTCCACTTCGTGGCCAATCCCGGTGACTATCGGGATATCAGAATCATAGATGGCGCGAGCGACCCGTTCCTCGTTAAATTCCCACAGGTCTTCAAGCGAGCCGCCACCGCGGGCAAGGATCAGTACATCCACTTCCTTACGCTGGTTGGCTTTATATATGGTAGAAGCAATTTTTTCACTCGCCCCTTTACCCTGTACCGGCACCGGGTAGAGGATAATTTTTTCCATTGGAAAGCGACGTTTCAGAGTGGTCAGGACATCATGAATGGCCGCACCACTGGATGAGCTAATAATACCGACACGTTTAAATTTAGCTTCGATGGGCTTTTTATGTGCTGAGGCAAAGAGCCCTTCTGCCGCCAGTTTGTTTTTTAATAATTCAAACTGTCTGCGCAGTGCGCCATCACCGGCTTCTTCCATGTGCTCGATAATCAGCTGGAAGTCACCTCGGGGTTCATACAGTCCCACTCTTGCCCGCACCAGCACCTGTTTGCCATTTTCGGGTAATACTTTAACCAGCATATTTTTATTTCGGAACATGGCACAGCGTACCTGTGCGGCTTCATCCTTGAGTGAAAAATACCAGTGTCCGGAAGCAGGGCGGGAAAAATTGGAGAGTTCGGCTTCAATCCAGAGCAGGGGAAAGGCATTTTCCAGCACGGTGCGAACTTCGCGGTTTAAGCGTGAAACCGTGTAAATATCTCGACTGTCGCTGGTAGAAGGGGACTGGTTAAACATGGAACTCATTGAGACATCTTAATCCAGGGTATAAACGCAATGCAAAAAAAAGCCGGGTTAAACCCGGCTTTTTTAAACCTGCTGTCGGTATTACAGGCGTGGCTTTGCGTTCTTTTGCTCTTTGTACTGAGCCATAGCATTTTGTGCCTGACGTTTGGCCTTGTTAGCCAGTTTAACCGCTTTGTCGAAATCACCTTTCGCTTTAGCTTTACGGGCTTTTTTGATCAGCTTACCGGTATCACGCCATTCTACGTAATGCTTTTTAGCGACTTTGTTGGCTTTTACTGCAGCAGCGATGGCCGAACTGGCATCAGCAGCTGTTTTGGTTGGACCCATTTGACAGGCTGCTAAAGAAAGCGCCAGAACAGAAGCCATTACAAGCTTGATAAATGTTTTCATGTTGCTCCTCCAGAAGGAATTAAAATTATTACGACATTCTTTATCTGAAAGTTTCAGAAAAGTGATGAAGTCAGGTGGCCAGTTTTTATTATGGGTATATTCCCGTGACCTGCGGACATTATGCGTATTGTGGCATGGCTTGGCAACTGTCTGGAGCGAAAAAAAAGCGATAAATCTGCTCCCGAAACCCTTGATCTTTATCAATCGGGCATTTACCGGATTCCTAAAAATCTTTATAATTCGGGCTTTTACGCCACCTCTGGAAGCCTTTGATTATGCTAAGAATCGCTCAGGAAGCCCTTACTTTTGATGATGTTTTACTTGTTCCTGCCCACTCTTCGGTTTTGCCCAGGGAAGTGCAGCTAAAAACCCGGCTGACACGCGATATTGAGCTCAATATTCCCCTGATTTCTGCGGCAATGGACACCGTAACCGAGGCACGACTGGCGATTGCCATGGCACAGGAAGGCGGTATCGGCATTATCCACAAGAATATGGACTTCCGAACCCAGGCCGAGCATGTTCGTCAGGTGAAAAAATACGAAAGTGGCGTAATCAAGGACCCACTTACCGTTACCCCGGAAACCAGCATTCGTGAAGTGCTGGAGCTGACCCGTGCTGAAAATATCTCTGGTGTCCCGGTTGTGAGTGGTAATAACCTGGTGGGTATCGTCACCAGCCGTGACTTGCGTTTTGAGACCCAGTTCGACAGCCCTGTTTCCGAGATTATGACCAAAAAAGACGATCTGGTAACAGTCAAAGAGGGCGCAGGCAAGCAGGAAATCCAGAAGCTGTTGCACGAAAACCGCATTGAAAAGGTGCTGGTGGTGGATGATAACTTCGAGCTGCGGGGCCTGGTAACCGTAAAAGATATTGAAAAGGCTTCGGAATACCCCAATGCCTGTAAAGACAGCCAGGGTCGCCTGCGTGTTGGTGCCGCGGTCGGCGTGGGAGCTGGCACCGAGGAACGGGTTGCTGCACTGGCCGAGGCGGGTGTGGATGTCGTGGTTGTCGATACTGCGCATGGCCATTCCCAGGGGGTGCTGGAACGCGTGGCCTGGGTGAAGAAAAATTATCCACAGGTACAGGTTATTGGCGGCAATATCGCCACGGCGGCCGCGGCAAAAGCCCTGGCCGATGCCGGTGCCGATGCGGTCAAGGTCGGCATTGGTCCGGGTTCTATCTGTACCACTCGTATTGTTTCTGGTGTCGGTGTGCCGCAGATCAGCGCGGTTTCCAATGTCGCTGAGGCGCTGGAAGGTACCGGTATCCCCCTGATTGCCGATGGTGGTATCCGTTATTCCGGTGATATTGCCAAGGCACTGGTGGCCGGGGCACATGCGATTATGATTGGCTCGATGTTTGCCGGTACCGAGGAATCACCGGGTGAGGTCGAGCTGTATCAGGGACGCTCCTACAAGTCTTACCGTGGTATGGGTTCCCTGGGCGCCATGACTACCCGTCATGGTTCGAGTGACCGTTATTTCCAGGAAGGTTCAGAAGCCGACAAGCTGGTACCGGAAGGTATAGAGGGTCGTGTTCCTTTCAAGGGTCCACTGTCACCGGTGATTAATCAGTTACTCGGCGGTATTCGCTCTTCCATGGGCTACACCGGCTGTGCCACGATTGATGATATGCGTACCAAACCCGAGTTTGTGCGTGTTACCAATGCGGGCATGGCAGAAAGCCATGTGCATGATGTCACCATTACCAAGGAAGCACCAAACTACCGGGTATAAAACCGGAGATCGGGTGCGCTTTTATTAGCGCCTGACCTCAAAGCCCCTGTCCAGCAGGATACGTTTTTTCAATTTAACCAGCAGGCGATAGCGACCATTTTTAAAGTAACGGTTATTGAGCTGGATACTGAAAAAATGCTCTCCACTCTGGCCGCTGATCACCACTGGTTTCTGGGTGAGCCGAGCCTGGTTTTTCTCGTCAATAATATAGGCATCGAGCCAGCTGGTACCGGGGTTGAAGTTGGTATAACTGAAGCCGGCATAGAGGGTATTTCTGAGCTTAAGACTATTCGGATTACTCGCGTTGGTAACTACCAGAGTAGTAACCGGTTTTGCAGAAAGTCGGCTTAGCGTGATTTTTGGGGCGATGGCTTCAAGTGCATCATGCAATTTTAACTGCACCTGTCCCAGTAACGGGGTTTTGCCATAGCGTTGCTGTGCAAGCTGTAAATAGGATTCTGCTTTTTTCAGTTCATCGTTCTGGATCAGGTGAGTAATATCTTTTGCCACCAGCTGATGAATGGTTTTTAGCGCAGCTTTGGCCTGCAGGTTGTTTGTATCCAGTTCCAGGATTTTATGATAACTGTCATAGGCACTATAGGCCTGTGGTCGAATCAGCTGCCCCTTGTGCTGATATTGCTGGGCCTGGCGGAACAGTTTTTCAATCTCTTTATTGCGTTGTATCTGTTCCCGAATTTCCACGCGCCGGGTCAGCAGGCGTGGATCGTTATCCATCGCGGCAATCCCTTCCTCTACCATCAGCAGGGCATTATGCAGGTTGCCCTGTTGCTGCAGCTCGGTGGTTTCATCCAGGTAGGCCTGAGTGATTTTGTCGATAAAGGCCTTTGCTCTTTCATTATTGGGCGAGAGCCGCAGCACCTTGTTGATTTCTGCCAGTGCATTACGTCCCAGAGGCTTGCTCAGGGCGCCGGCATTAAAATATTTTTCTGCCAGTTCAAAGTGATTGTCCAGACGTTCGAGAAAGGCGACTTTCTTTTCCAGCCGTCTAAAGCGTGGTGTTTTGCTTGCGCGGGGGAAACTTTGTTTCATCAACGCGATATAGCGCCGGGCCATCTCGGCATCTTCATCGGCAAAACTAAGACGGATCTGTTTGCTATACCAGTCACGCAGCTGTTTCAGGCCGCGCCGGGCTTTAACAGGCTGATCAGACTCCCGCAGCATGGCTTTATAAATCTGTGCCAGCTCAAGCGCATTCTCCGGTTTTTCATCAAGCTGTGCTGTTAAATACTCAATTTTTTCAGCCCGGTTCATCGGTAGTTGGGGCTCGGGTTCTGCCGGGGTAGCGACTTCAGTCACCGCTGTTTCATTCCCGGTTAATGGGGTTTTGATGTTTGCCGTGCTTTCAGCCGGTTTTACCTCGGCAGCTGGTGGTAGCGTGGGGTTACTCTCAGCCTGTTTGAGTGCCCGGTGTTTTTCTGCCTTTTGCGTCCAGTATGCAACATAATCTTTTGGCAACAGGTTGGGGAATTTCTTTGCCAGTTTTGGCACCGCCTTATAACCCCAGAAATGAATGATCTGCTGTTGCCGGTCATAGGCGGCCCAGCCAATGCTGAGTACAAGTAGCAGGAGTAAAAAATTACGGCGGCCATGGCTTTTGGGAATATTTTCTTCGCCGCTGGGATAGTTCGGGGCTTTATTAGTGGGAAAAACCAGTTCCGGTACCTTGCGTGGATGGCTGACCACGGCAGTAGCATCACTGAGCTGGGTGGCCGCTTCCGGATCGGCACTGGCCTGTCGCACCACTTTGGCCCGGGTATCAATATTCTCAAGCTGTTCATCGCTGATTTTGTCCAGATCGGCAATCAGGTCGGCAGCTTTCTGGTAGCGGTGCTGAGGCTCCTTGGAAAGGCAGCGGTTGATAATGGGCTGAAAAATTTCCAGCCCGGCCGGGAGCAGGGGAATTGGCGCCGTAAGATGCTTGATCCCTACCGCCACGGCCGAGTCGGCATCATAGGGCAGGTAGCCAGCCAGCAACTGGAACATGACGATGCCAAGGCTATAGATGTCAGAGCGGTGATCCACCTTCAGACCCTTGGTCTGTTCCGGGCTCATAAAATGCGGGGTACCGATGGCTTTGCCGGTCTGGGTCATGCCCTGGGTCACGTCATCACCATGGGCAATACCAAAGTCCATCAGCACCACGCGGCGGTCACCCTGGTGAATCATGATATTTTCCGGCTTGATGTCCCGGTGTACCACACCCTTGCTGCCGGCAAAATCCAGTGCCCGAGCCACGTCCTTTACGATACGCAGTGCCTCCTTGCGGGGCAGGTTATCTTTGAGATGTTTTACATCTTTACCGGGAATATACTCCATCGACATGTAGTGGTACTTGCCCGCCTTGCCCGCATCGTAAACGGTAACAATATTGGGGTGATTGAGCTGGCTGACGATGCGTGCCTCGCGCAGAAAGCGCTTTGAAAACTGTTCGTCATCGGCGAGGTGGGGCGACAGCACCTTGAGCGCCACTTCGCGGCCAAAACTTTCCTGGATGGCCAGGTAGACATGGGCCATACCACCGTGTCCCAGTTCCCGCATAATTCGGTATCCGGGAATACTTAGGTGTGGCACATCGGCCTCTTTAACCGTGGTGTCTAAGTCGGGTTTTTGCTCGTCCTGGCTCACGTTTTATTCGATATTCCGGGTTGGTTAAATTATCGATAGCATTAGTATGATACGGTTATCGACCGCAAAGGCAAACATATTAGCGAACATTCACTTTTTCTCTGCACATTTATCAATCCCTTGATTTTTCTTAGGTTTTGCCCGATCATAAGCGACTTTTATGGCACATTCCCAACCAGCAGAGAAACCACCCATGTCCATGGATATCCACTCCGATCGCATACTGATTCTTGATTTTGGCTCCCAGTACACCCAGCTCATCGCCCGCCGGGTACGTGAAGCCGGAGTCTATTCTGAGCTGCATAGCTGGGACATCTCTGCCGATGACATCCGCGCTTTCAATCCGCAGGGAATTATTCTTTCAGGTGGCCCGGAAACCACCACGGCCAGTGATGCGCCGGCCGCTGATCCGATTGTATTTGAACTGGGCGTACCGGTGCTGGGTATTTGCTATGGCATGCAGACCATGGCCGCCCAACTCGGTGGCAAGGTTGAAAATGCCGACCACCATGAATATGGCTATGCCCAGGTTCGCGCTCGTGGCCACACGGCTCTGTTAAAAGATATTGAAGATCATACCTCGGAAGAAGGTTACGGCCTGCTCGATGTGTGGATGAGTCACGGTGATCGAGTAGAAGAAATGCCAGCTGGCTTCAAACTCATGGCCTCGACCGATTCAGCCCCGATTGCGGGTATGGCGGATGAGGAGCGTCAGTTCTATGGGCTGCAGTTTCATCCGGAAGTGACGCATACCCGCCAGGGGCAGCGTATTATCGAACGTTTCGTCCATGATATCTGTGGTTGTCGTAAGTTATGGAACCCGGGCAATATTATTGAAGATAGCATCACGCGTATTCGAGAGCAGGTGGGGAGTGATGAAGTCGTTCTCGGCCTCTCCGGTGGTGTTGATTCCTCGGTAGTTGCAGCACTGCTCCATAAAGCCATCGGCGATCAGCTGACCTGTGTCTTCGTTGACAATGGCCTGTTGCGTTACCAGGAAGGCGACCAGGTCATGGCCACCTTTGCCGAGCATATGGGAGTGAAAGTGATCCGCGTCGATGCCGAGCAGCGATTTCTGGATGCACTAAAAGGCGAGCAAGACCCGGAAAAGAAACGCAAGATCATTGGTAACCTGTTCGTTGATATCTTTGAAGAAGAATCCAGCAGGTTAAAAAACGCCAAATTCCTTGCCCAGGGCACTATCTACCCCGATGTGATTGAATCGGCCGGCGCCAAAACCGGCAAGGCGCATCTTATTAAATCCCACCACAACGTGGGAGGACTGCCCGACTACATGAAGCTGGAGTTGTGTGAGCCCCTGCGAGAATTATTTAAAGATGAAGTCCGCAAACTGGGCGTGGAACTCGGCCTGCCTTATGACATGGTCTACCGTCATCCCTTCCCGGGCCCGGGCCTCGGTGTACGTATCCTCGGTGAAGTGAAAAAAGAATACGCCGATATCCTGCGACTGGCCGATCATATCTTTATCGAAGAACTGCGTAAGCATGAACTTTACGACAAGGTCAGCCAGGCCTTTACCGTGTTCCTGCCGGTGAAATCGGTCGGCGTGACCGGTGATGGCCGTCGCTACCAGTATGTTGTTGCCCTGCGCGCAGTGGAAACCATCGACTTCATGACCGCCCGCTGGGCGCACCTGCCGTATGATTTCCTGGAAAATGTCTCAACCCGAATCGTCAACGAGGTCGAAGGCCTCTCGCGCGTGGTTTACGATGTTACCGGCAAACCACCGGGCACCATTGAGTGGGAGTAGCGCAGATCTGGCACGGGCTGGTACTGACAGGCACCAAGGCACACCGAACTAACAAAACCAATAACTTACCCACATTACTGTCTGGCATCATCTGGCACTAGCAGGCATCGGCAA
>JALUTJ010000421.1 GCA_027057985.1 Chromatiales bacterium | reverse complement strand
CTGCCATAGCGACCATCGACGGGTGAAATTGCGGTGAGCTGACTTAATTCCATTCTTTTTCCTCGTAAATTTGTGCGTGTTGCTGTTTAACCGGCGAGCTGACGTAATACATATTGCAGGATGCCACCATGTCGCATATAGATGATTTCCTGCGGTGTATCGATACGTACTCGTGCGGTAAAGGTAATATCACCCTTGTCACCTGAAGCCGTAACGGTCACTTCTTTGGCTTCACCGTTTTCCAGGCCGGAAATACTGAATACTTCGTGCCCACTCAGCCCGAGTGAAGCGGCAGATTCACCTTGTTTAAACTGTAATGGCACGATACCCATACAGACCAGGTTGGTACGGTGAATACGCTCATAGCTTTCGGCGATAACGGCTTTTACACCTAGCAGGCGCGGTCCCTTGGCCGCCCAGTCACGCGAAGATCCGGAACCGTATTCCTTACCGGCAATAACGATGCTCGGAATACCTTGCTGCTGATAATGCATGGCGGCTTCATAAATTGAAGTTTGTGTTCCTTCTGGCAATTGCAGGGTAATGCCACCTTCGGTGCCCGGTGCCAGCTGGTTACGCAGGCGAATATTGGCAAAAGTCCCGCGCATCATTACTTCATGGTTACCCCGACGTGAGCCATAGGAGTTGAAGTCTTTGACTTCCACGCCGTGCTCACGCAGGTACTGTCCAGCCGGGCTGTCGGGCTTGATAGCACCGGCAGGTGAGATATGGTCCGTGGTTACCGAGTCGCCGAGCAGGGCAAGCACACGTGCGCCGCTGATATCTTCTACGCGACCTGCTTCCTTATCCATGCCGGTAAAGTAAGGCGGGTTCTGGATATAGGTGGAGTCATTATCCCAGTCAAATAACTGGCCTTCAGGTGAGGCAAGCTCGGCCCAGCGTGCATTACCGGCAAAGACATCTTTATAGGATTCGGTGAACTGTTCACGGGTCACGTTCTTTATCACCATTTCCTGGATTTCATGCTGAGTTGGCCAGATATCTTTGAGGTAAACATCGTTACCGTCCTGGTCTTTACCCAGAGAATCATTTTGCAGGTCGATATCCATGGTACCGGCAATGGCGTAGGCAACAACCAGTGGTGGTGAAGCCAGGTAATTCATGCGTACTTCGGCATGGACGCGACCTTCAAAGTTGCGGTTACCGGAGATAACCGAGGTCACGGTTAGATCGCCCTCGCTAATGGCCTTGCTTACCGCAGGTGGCAGGGGACCGGAGTTACCGATACAGGTAGTACAACCATAGCCAACCACGTTAAAGCCAAGTGCATCGAGATCATCCATCAGACCGGCATGTTCAAGGTAGTCACTGACCACGCGTGAACCCGGGCCAAGCGAGGTTTTAACCCACGGTTTGACGTTAAGGCCTTTTTCCCGTGCCTTGCGAGCGACCAGGCCAGCACCCAGCATGACTGACGGGTTAGAGGTATTGGTACAGGAGGTAATTGCAGCAATGGCAACCGCACCATCTTTAATTTCAATTTCTTCACCATTAATGGTTGTGGTGGCAGTGCCATTACCGGTGGCCTTGCGTTCTTCACACAGAGCCTTGAGTGAATCATTGAACATGGCCCGGGACTGGTTCAGTGGCACACGATCCTGTGGACGCTTTGGTCCTGCAAGGCTGGGTACCACGGTGGAGATATCCAGTGACAGGGTCGAACTGTAACGGGCGGCTTTATCACCCGCGGTGCGGAACATGCCCTGTGCTTTGGCATAGGCTTCCACCACGGCAACCTGTTCTTCATCGCGACCGGAGAGACGCAGGTAGTTCAGCGTTTCATTATCGACAGGGAAAATGCCGCAGGTCGCGCCGTATTCCGGTGCCATATTGGCCAGTGTGGCACGATCGGCCAGTGGCAGGTGATCCAGGCCTTCACCATAGAATTCAACGAACTTACCAACCACACCGTGTTTACGCAGCATTTCAACCACAACCAGAACAAGATCGGTTGCTGTCGTGCCTTCGGCAAGTTCGCCACTCAGTTCGAAACCGACTACCTGTGGAATCAGCATGGAAATCGGCTGACCCAGCATGGCCGCTTCGGCTTCGATACCACCAACACCCCAGCCCAGTACGCCAAGGCCATTGATCATCGTGGTGTGAGAATCGGTGCCGACCAGCGTGTCCGGATAGGCCTGTAGTACACCGTCATTTTCCTGGGTAAACACGGTACGGGCGAGGTATTCCAGGTTTACCTGGTGCACGATACCGGTTTCGGGTGGGACTACCTTGAAATTGGAAAAGGCTTTCTGGCCCCATTTTAAAAAGGCATAGCGTTCCTGGTTGCGCTGGTATTCCAGTGCTTCATTTTCTTCAAAAGCCGAGCTACTACCAAACTTGTCCACCTGCACCGAGTGGTCGATAACCAGCTCTGCCGGTTGCAGCGGGTTGATTTTGTCGGGATCACCACCAAGATTTTTCATCGCATCACGCATGGCAGCAAGATCGACAACTGCCGGAACACCGGTGAAGTCCTGCATCAGTACCCGTGATGGGCGGAAGGCAATTTCCTGGCTTGGCGTTGCAGCGGGATCCCAGTTTGCCAGGGCCTCGATATCCTCTTTGTTGACGGTGAGGTCATCTTCAAAACGCAACAGGTTCTCCAGCAAAACCTTCATGGAATAGGGCAGGTTTTCGCTGCCTTTCACAGCATCCAGGCGATAAAATTCAAATTCCTTACCGTTTACCTTAAGGATATCGCGGGCATTAAAACTGTTGCGTGTTTTGCTCATGTTCTGTTCCTGTTGTCATTCTTGAATCACGAATCGGCTATTATAGCCTTGTTGCGCCTTCGATGTGAGGGGAATTTTTTATCGGGCTATTTAATCCAGCTCGCAGTGATTGATGAAATTTTGAGCAGTCTCGACATATCTGCGGCGCTGTAGCAGGATATGCCAGCGGCGACCTCCCAGTTGTTGCCAGAGGACAGCACTGCGGATTCCGGCCAGTAACACGGTGCGGATCTTGTTGGAAATGGCCGTGGTGGTGAGGTAATGCTGCTCACCATTGACCATGATACGATGGCCAAGCTGGCTGATGGTGCGGGTATAAAGATCGGCAAGATTGGCAATGACGTTTTCATGCGTGAGTGAAAAATGTTCGGCCTGTTTTTCTGCTACTTCGATGCCGGAAGCCAGGGTATCGAGCATGGAGGTATTTTTGTTCAGCTGCCTTTCAAGAAACAGCATGCTGACAACATAACGAGCAATATCGATATTGCGACTGCGACTGTCCTTGCCCAGTTGCTGCACCAGGGTGGTTAAACCGGTGTGCAGTTTCTTCACCGATCCATAAACCTCGATAACACTCTCCGGGTCGGTCATAAAAATACTCTCGATGCTGCTGCCAAGTTCTGCTTCTTCGATACTGCCGTGATTCGCCAGCGTATCGGCGAGTGCTGCGGCACGAAATACACCGGCAAGTGCAAGAGTTCGGGATTCAAAATTGTCCATGTCTTTATGCTTTACTCAGATTGTATTACTGATAATGGTGCCACCACCCAGACATTCTTCGCCCTGGTAGAAGACGATGGCCTGTCCGGGAGTAATTGCCCATTGCGGTTGTTCAAAGGTAATTTTCCAGTTGCCATTGTCACTATCATATTCAACATGACAGGCGGCATCCTGCTGGCGATAACGTGTTTTGGCACTGCATTTAAAGCTGGTTCCCGGTGCTTCGCCACTGACCCAGTGCATATCTTCGGCACGACAGGCGAGATGGTGGAGCAGGGGGTGTTCATTGCCCTGAACCACGATAAGGACATTATTTTTTAGATCCTTGTCGGCAACATACCAGGGTGTATCACTAAAACCTTTGAGGCCACCGATGCCCAGTCCCTGTCTTTGTCCCAGGGTGTAATACATCAGGCCATCATGCCTGCCAACAAGCTGGCCTTCGGGAGTCTGCATTTCGCCGGGCTGGGCGGGCAGATAGCGTTGCAGGAAGGCCTTGAAGTCACGCTCACCGATAAAACAGATACCGGTGCTGTCTTTCTTGTTATAAGTGATGAGCTGGTTTTCTTCTGCAAGCTTTCTTACTACCGGTTTTTCAAGCTCACCAATCGGAAACAGGCTCTTACTCAGTTGTTCCTGGCCCAGGGTGTATAGAAAATAGGTCTGATCCTTGTTGTGATCGAGCCCTTTTAGTAAACGGTAGCGACCTTCTTTTTCATCTATACGGGCATAATGACCGGTAGCGATTTTTTCAGCACCCTGATCAAGTGCATAATTTAAAAATGCCTTGAACTTGATTTCCTTGTTACAGAGAATATCCGGGTTGGGTGTTCGGCCAGCGGCGTATTCCTGTAAAAAATATTCAAACACCCGTTCCCAGTACTGATCGGAAAAGTTGACACCAGTCAGTGGAATACCCAGTGTATCGCAAACCTTGCGGGCATCTGCCAGGTCTTCCTCTGCGGCACAATAGTCGCTGCTATCATCACCTTCCCAGTTCTTCATAAAAAGACCATGAATATCATAACCCTGTTGCTGTAATAGCAGGGCTGCGACGGAGGAATCCACGCCGCCGGACATGCCGACATAAATCTGGGATGCTTGTTTCGACATTGGCTTTACTGTACGTCCTGGATAAGGTTAAGCGGGAAACGTTGTCCGCGGGTATAATCTTCGATACATTTTAACACCAGTGGACTGCGCAGGTTAGCCCGTGTGCGTAGATCTGTTTCACTGAGCCAGGTTGTTCCTTCAATACCCGTATCCAGTGAAAGTGTCTTATCTTCTTTCGTTACCCTGCCGGCATAACAGATCCGCAGGTAGGTTTCACCGTTATCATGTACCCAGCGGTAAATACCACTGATATATTCTGGTATAAATTCCCAGCGGGTTTCTTCGCGAGTTTCACGAATTACTGCATCGAGCAGGGTTTCATGATCATCAAGATGCCCCGCGGGCTGATTAATGACCTTTTCCCCGTTGACGTTTTCTTCGATGAGCAGAAACTGCCCGTTTTTTTCGATAATGGCGGCCACGGTGACGTGGGGTGCCCAGTAGTTTCTTTGCATTTGCCTGTTCAACCAGTTGTGGTGGAGTCGGGATTTTACGCCATTGTCCGGGGGATAAGCCATCGATGTTCCACTCGCCAATGGCATAACGCACCAGTCGCAGGGTAGGAAAGCCGACCGCCGCGGTCATACGCCGTACCTGTCGATTTTTACCTTCGCTGATTATCAGTTCAATCCAGCTTGTCGGGATTGCTGCACGGTAACGTACCGGTGGATTGCGTGGCCATAGTTCGGGTACTTCAATCTGACTGGCATGTGCAGGGCGAGTCAGCCCGTCTTTTAACTCGACCCCTTGTTCCAGCTGAGCCAGTGCCGCGTCGGTTATCTCACCTTCAACCTGTACCCAGTAGGTTTTTGCCAGCTTGTGGCGCGGGTGACTGAGAATATGCTGAACGGCACCTTCATCTGTCAGGATTAACAGGCCTTCACTATCATGATCGAGTCGACCAGCCGGGTAAAAACCTTTCTCAGAAATAAATTCTGCCAGACTACGATGTTTCTCGTGTTTACTGAACTGGCTGATAACACCATAGGGCTTGTTAAACAGAATCAGGGGCATGGCTTCGAGCAGATTTATAGTCTTGTTATTTGATTTGGGCAAGCCATTGTAACACTGAGGCAGAGCTTTATGTCTTGTCTTATCCTGTTATTGTATTTTTTGACAAAAAAATACCCCGTCAGAAATAGCGGGGTATTACAGGTAAAAGAAAAGTAACAAGGTTAGTGTTGAGTATCGTTTTCAGGTTTATCGTCGATGCTTGGCCTGATAGCTGTTGCATGCTGCCCCTTGGGGCCGGCGGTCACCTCATACTCTACGACCTGTCCTTTTTTCAGGGTTTTGTAACCTTCCATGGAAATCACCGAGAAATGGGCGAAAATATCTTCGCCACCTTCTGTAGGTGAAATAAACCCGTAACCTTTACTATTGCTGAACCACTTTACTGTACCGATAGACATTCGCTTCCTAGCCTCCGTGTCATTGAAAAACATCGTTTGAGCCACTACATTTCAAAACAGGTTGAGTGAATATCCACAGAAATTGTGAATAAAATCCTCACCCCCCTTGAACCTGGGACTATGGTATTAATATAGACAATTTTTTCAAAAGTGCACAAATTATATTCAGCAAATATAATACAGAGATCACAAAAAAGTTTTTTATCAGTTAGAATCGAGGACTATGAGCAAAGAGTTACAACAAATTCCCGGGGACGACTTCAATGACGACCTCGCTGTCGAGGAAGCGCGTCCCAAGCTGAAAAAACCACCCATGTACAAGGTCATTCTGCTTAATGATGACTATACCCCCATGGATTTTGTGGTTCATATCCTGGAAGTTTTCTTTAATCTACCACGAGAAAAAGCCACGAATGTGATGCTGAACGTGCATACTAAAGGCAAGGGCGTCTGTGGCGTCTATACTCGTGATGTGGCCGAGACAAAAGTTGAGCAGGTTAACGAGTATTCGAGGCAGAATGAGCACCCGTTGCTGTGTACGATGGAAATCGATTCCTGAACTTAAGAAGGTGACCCCAGGATGTTGGATAAAGAACTAGAGCAAACCCTGAATCAGGCATTTCGTGATGCCCGGGCCAATAACCATGAATTTATGACCGTGGAGCACCTGTTGCTGGCTTTGCTGGACAACCATGTCTCCCGTGATATTCTGCTGGCCTGTGGTGCGGATATTCCGGCACTCAAAGATGAGCTGAATCTTTTCCTGGAAGAAACCGTTCCTTTATTACCGCCGGATGATGAGCGCGATACACAGCCTACGCTGGGATTCCAGCGTGTCCTGCAGCGGGCAGTGTTTCATGTGCAGTCTTCCGGCAAGCAGGAAGTCTCTGCTGCCAATGTACTGGTCGCAATTTTCAGTGAGCAGGAATCACAGGCGGTCTATTTTCTCAAGAAACAGGATATTACCCGGCTGGATGTCGTCAATTATCTCTCGCATGGTATTAACCGCCTGTCTTCTGATGAAGAAATGGATGAGGAACTCGAATTCTCAGAAGAAGAGCAGGAATCGAATTCCCAGAACCCGTTACTGCTTTATACCACCAATCTCAATGAGCAGGCTGAAAATGGTCGTATAGATCCGCTGATTGGCCGTGCCGATGAAATTGAACGCACTATCCAGGTGCTGTGCCGCCGACGCAAGAACAACCCGCTGTTTGTGGGTGAAGCCGGTGTTGGTAAAACTGCCCTGGCCGAGGGGCTGGCCAAGCGCGTGGTGGATGGTGAAGTGCCTGATATTATCAAGGATGCCGTGATTTACTCGCTGGACCTGGGTGCCTTGCTGGCTGGTACCAAGTACCGGGGTGATTTTGAAAAACGCTTCAAGGCGGTGATGCAGCAACTGCGCAAGGAAAAGCATGCCATCCTCTTTATCGACGAGATTCATAGTATTATCGGAGCAGGAGCGGCTTCGGGTGGTGCCATGGATGCGTCTAACCTGATCAAGCCCATGCTCTCCAATGGTGAGCTCAAGTGTATTGGTTCGACCACTTATCAGGAATACCGCGGTATTTTTGAAAAAGATCGTGCCCTGGCACGGCGTTTTCAGAAGATCGATGTGCCCGAGCCAACCGTGGAAGAGTGTGTACAGATTCTGCAGGGCCTCAAGCCCCGTTTCGAGCAGCATCATGATGTGAAATATACTCAGCCAGCCCTGCGTGGTGCAGCGGAACTGGCGGAACGCTATATCAATGATCGCCACCTGCCGGACAAGGCGATTGACGTGATTGATGAAGCCGGTGCCTACCAGCAACTGCAACCGAGCTCGAAGCGCAAGAAAACCATTGGTATCAAGGAAATCGAGAGTATTGTGGCAAAGATTGCGCGGATTCCACCAAAATCCGTTTCCACGGATGACATGGATACACTGAAGAACCTGGAACGTAATCTCAAACTGGTCATATTTGGCCAGGACGAGGCCATCGACAGCCTGAGCACGGCGATCAAGTTATCCCGCGCCGGGCTTGGACATGAAGACAAGCCCATTGGCTCTTTCCTCTTTGCTGGCCCCACTGGCGTAGGTAAAACCGAAGTGACGCGGCAACTGGCAAAAATCATGGGGATCGAGTTGATTCGTTTCGATATGTCGGAATATATGGAACGGCATACGGTATCCCGACTGATTGGTGCACCGCCGGGTTATGTTGGTTTCGATCAGGGGGGGCTCCTGACCGAGGAAATCAACAAGCATCCTCACGCGGTATTACTGCTGGATGAAATTGAAAAGGCGCACCCGGAAGTTTTCAACCTGCTGCTGCAGGTGATGGATCATGGTACGCTGACCGATAATAATGGACGCAAGGCGGATTTCCGCAATGTGATTATTATCATGACCACCAATGCCGGTGCTGATCAGCTTAGCCGTGCTTCCATGGGCTTTGCCACCCAGGATCATTCCAGCGACGGCATGGAATCCATCAAGAAGCAGTTCTCGCCGGAATTCCGCAACCGCCTCGATGGCATTATTCAGTTCAGGCAACTGAGCCAGGACATGATTGCGCATGTGGTCGATAAGTTCCTGTTTGAATTTGAACACCAGCTGGAAGAGAAGGGCGTGACCCTGCAGTTCGATGATGAAGTACGTACCTGGCTGGCTATCAAGGGCTATGATCCAGTCATGGGCGCACGACCGATGGCACGTGTAATCCAGGAAAAACTGAAAAAACCCCTGGCTGAAAACCTGTTGTTTGGCGACCTTGCCAGGGGTGGTCTGGTTAAGGT
>JALUTJ010000420.1 GCA_027057985.1 Chromatiales bacterium | reverse complement strand
GTTTTGCTCTTACTGCAGCCTTTTACAACCACTCATGCGGATACTTTTCGTATCGGGGTGCGGGCACACCATGGTATTTATCAATGTACCCTGCAATGGCAGGCCACCTTTGATTACCTGTCGAAAAAAATACCACAACACAAGTTTGTCATGGTGCCCATTGTCAGCCTGCGTGAGTTACTGCTGGACGCCGGGCATAAAAAGTTTGATTTCGTTCTTACCAATCCTTCCTCTTATGTTGAAATGGAAACCCGTTATGGCGCATCGGCTATCCTGACTTTGCGGAATAACCTGCATGGCAAGGCCTATAGCCAGTTTGGTTCGGTTATTTTTACACTGAAAAACAACCGCGACATCAACACCATAGCAGACCTGAAGGGAAAGAGGCTGGTTGCGGTTTCAGAACCGGCTTTTGGTGGCTGGCGCGTGGCGCAAAGGGAAATGCAATTAGCAGGATTTAATCCATATCGGCAGGCTAAAAGTATCAGCTTTAGTGGCGGGATCCAGCAGGACGTGGTACGCATCGTACAACTGGGTAATGCCGATGTCGGGATTATTCGTACCGACACCCTGGAACGTATGGCAGAAGAAAAGAAAATCAGGCTTTCTGATTTTAAAATTATCAATAAAAAATCCAGTGTCGGTTTCCCTTTTTTATTAAGTACAAGGCTATACCCAGAATGGTCCCTGGTGCGTTTACGGCATACACCTGTCGATATTTCAAAACAGGTGGCTCTGGCCCTGTTGACCATGCCACCGAGTGCAGAAGCAGCAGTAAAGGGAAAATATATCGGCTGGACTGTTCCCGAGGATTATCAGCCGGTACACGAGTTAATGAAAGACCTGCGTATTGGCCCTTATAAAAATTATTATGAAAATCCACTGGAGCATTTTCTCAGTACTTATTCCTGGCAAATCAGCGTTGCTGCTATTGCTCTTTTAGTCTTGCTTGTTCTGTTTTTTTATATTTACCACATTAACCGCAGGCTCAACCTGGCCACGGTACACCAGGAAGAATTAATGGCGGAACTGGAGCAGCGGGTTGAGCAGCGCACACATGACCTGCTGGAATCAAAACAACAGGCAGAAAGGGCAAATGAAGCAAAAACCTTATTTCTTGCTAATATGCGACACGAGTTGAGAACCCCCTTAAATGCAATACTTGGCTATGCGCAGGTCATTGAACATTATGCCGAGCTGCATAATGACAGTGAGATAAAAGAAAATATTGATGAGATTTTATTTGCCGGTCACCATCTGCTTGAAATTATCAATGACATCCTCGACCTGGAGAATGCTGAACAGGGCGCTTTCGATATCGATATGCAGAATATCGATCCTCTGCCAGTTTGTCAGGCAGTGATTGCTTTGCTGGAAAGCCAGGCAAAAGAAAATGATATCAAAATCAGTTTTACTTCAAGGCTGGAAGATGAGCAACGTATTAAGGCCGATCCACGTTTACTCAAGCAGGTATTGATTAACCTGATTTCCAATGCCATTAAATACAATTTTCCCAAGGGCTCGGTTGATATTATTGCCAAGCAGACGGATGAAGGATTTTGCCGGCTGGATATCATTGATACGGGTGAAGGCATTGATGAAAAGCTGCAGCAAAAGATTTTTGATTCTTTCCAGCGGGTCAGCTACCGGCAAAATATCCAGGGAACGGGTATCGGTTTGAGTATTACCCGTAACCTGGTGGAAGCGATGCAGGGTAAAATCCTGCTTGAAAGTGAGCCCGGCAAGGGATCGATGTTCAGTGTTTTCTTTCGCCTTGCTAATGAAGACTAAATAGCTATTTAGATTTATTCGTTAATGCCGCCATCGGTGAGTTTTTGCGGATCAAGCAACTTGCGCAGTTCCTGTTCTGAAAGATCCGTCATTTCCACCGCAACATCGATCAGCGGCCGTTTTTCTGTATAGGCCTTCTTGGCAATGGCGGCTCCCTTTTCATAGCCGATAACCCGGTTGAGTGCCGTCACCAGGATGGGATTACGGTTCAGTGCTGATTTCATCTGTTCTTCATTCACACTAAAGCCGGCAATGGCCTTGTCGGCAAGCTGACGCGAAGCATTGCCCAAAAGCTCAATGCTCTGTAACAGGTTATAGGCAATTACCGGCAACATGACGTTGAGCTGGAAATTACCCGACTGGCCGGCAATGGTAATGGTGGTATCGTTTCCCATTACCTGGGCACAGACCATGGCAACGGCTTCGGGAATGACCGGATTCACCTTGCCCGGCATAATCGAACTGCCGGGTTGCAGTGCCGGCAGCGCTATTTCGCTTAAGCCTGCCAGTGGACCACTGTTCATCCAGCGCAGATCATTGGCAATTTTCATTAACGTGGTAGAGAGGGTTTTTAACTGTCCACTCATTTCAACCGCAGTATCCTGGCTGGCCAGGCCAACAAAAAGATTTTTCATCGGCTTGAAAGCCACCGTGGAGATGGCGCTAAGTGCGGTACAGAATTCGCTGGCAAAATCGGGATGGGCATTGATGCCGGTTCCGACTGCGGTTCCCCCCTGCGGCAGGGCAGCAAGATGGTAAAGACTGGCTTCGATACGACCGAGGTTATCCTGTAGCTGGTCATGCCAGCATTGCAGCTCCTGCGCCAGGGTAATCGGCATGGCATCCATTAAATGCGTGCGCCCGGTTTTCACCACATCATCGAGTTCATCGATACGGATTTCCAGGGTGGCACACAGGTGCTGTACTGCGGGTAATAGTGTTTCGTTGATCTGCAGGCAGGCGCTGACATGTATTGCGGTTGGAATTACATCATTCGAGCTCTGGCT
>JALUTJ010000419.1 GCA_027057985.1 Chromatiales bacterium | reverse complement strand
GTGCGTGACCGGTTTCACCTTCCGCGGTTGAACGGAAAACAGTAGAAACATCGTTATAGCCTTCTACGTCGGCCTTTGCTGCAAAGTACAGGTAACGACGGTTTGCCTGGGATTCACCGGCAAATGCATCTTTCAGGTTTTGTTCTGTTTTACTTCCTTTTAACGCCATAGTCTTTCTCCTCGTGGGTTAAGGTTGTTGGAATTCTTAATTTTTAGACTCAGTCTAAAACATAAGATAAAAAATAACGGAATGAATCCGCCCTGTCAAGGTGATTTATTCTTCATTCTAGTGTGGAGACTTGCCGGCAGAAATCAAGCACCCGAGCCAAAATAAGCCGCTTTTGCAGCCTGTTGCCGGAAAAAAATGCTTACATCACAGTAAACTGCTCAGCCTTGACGATGCGATAGCGGTCACGATCACGTTGCAGCACAAAACGAAAGCGCCGTGGTGTTTTCCCGCCCACCAGATAAGTGAGTTCCCAGCGCCCCTCTCCCAGCTTTTTCTCGGTATCCAGAAGACTATTATTCAGCACCCCGTAATACTGCTGCAACAGTGCCAGCCCACCTGGCTCAGCAAGGTATTGCGCCGCCTTTTTCCGCTCTGTCGGGACATACAGGTTCAGCAACTGTGCTTTATCTTTCGTCACCAGGGCAAACAGCAAATCGGAGAGAACCTGCCGGCGCAGCGCCGACTCACTGATGCGGTTTTTCTGGCCTTTCTTCTGTGTTCGCAGCAGCGCCACCTCCCGGCTCACCTGCTGCTCACCCTGAACAACGTTTTGCTCAATCAGCAATCGATCCGGAAAAATGGCCCGGAGTACACCATTATTTTCCCCGAGGTAACTGCCCACCCTCAGCGTGTAATGATTACCTTTATCATCCTCTACCAGTGCCGCCTGCCGCTTCCCGGCTTCAATCTGGCCAAGATAACGCAAACAATCCAGACTCAGCGTATTATGCAAAGGCCCAAAAGCCCCCATACCATCATATGTGGGCGGGTTACCCGGCTTGATCTCAGGTGCAGAAAAATGCTGACAGGCCGCCTGCAGATTCAGCGAAGTTCCCAGTAAAACCAGCAGGCTAGCGCCCTTCAAACCCCGTTTCATCATTATTCATCTCCAGTAAAATACGTTCAAACCATTGTAGACCGGCTCAAATGCAGTGGTAGCTCAGGCCTTAGCCTGGCAAAATAAACACCCTCTCCTTGGCATCCTGCTTTGCTCTAACTCCGCCATCCCTGGCTCTGTGGTTCTCTGTGTCCTCTGTGGTTTAGAATATATACACCTATGCAGCCTTCACTTTCACGGTTTTTCCAATCCGGGCCAGCATATTGACCAGTTTATCAATGGTAAACTTGTCAATCTTGCCCCGCATCAAATCACTAATTCTCGGCTGGTAAACACCAAACACCTCAGCCGCTTCTTTCTGACCAAGCCCTGCTTCCTCGATATACTGTCGCAGTGTCATCATCAATTCTGAGCGAATTTTCAGGTTCTGCGCCATTGCCGGATCATCCTCCAGCGCCTCAAATACATTGCGGTAAGCTTTTGAAATCCTCATTGCTATTTCCTCTGTTCTATCAATGCCTTGTACCTGGCTTTTGCCAGCTCTATATCCGCCTTGCGTGTTTTCTGTGACTTTTTTTGAAAAGCATGTAATACGTAAATGGCCTCTTCGAATCGAGCGACATAGATCACTCGAAAAATACCATCCTTATCCTTGATCCGGATTTCAACAGCCCCTGCCCCAACGGTATTCATTGGCTTCCAGTCACCTGGCTGCAACCCGGCCTGTACATTACTCAACTCAAAGCCTGCCTCTCGACGTACGCCTGCCGGGAACTGCCTGAGATCGTCCAATGAACTGCCAACAAAGCGTACGTCTTTCATAAAGTTAATTATACGATATTTTATATATATATCAAATTTTATATATTGTTTTTTTTGGGTAGACCGGATGCCGGGTAAATATGCTGAATAACCAATATCTCTGTGACCGCTGTGGTTTAGCACCAGGACGACTCAAACGCAGCGGTAGCTCAGGCCTTAGCCTGGCAAAATAAACACCCTCTCCTTCCAGGAGAGGGTAGGGGTGAGGTGATATTAATTATTTTTTTACCCTCACCCTCACCCTAACCCTCGGCTCTGGCATCCTGCTTTGCTCTAACTCCGCCATCCCTGGCTCTGTGGTTCTCTGTGTCCTCTGTGGTTTAAACCCTTACTGCGACAGGTTTGGGCATTGAATTTTATTGGTTTTGCCGCCAATTTTTCGCAGAAACCTGGACATTCCCGATAAAACTGCTCGTGAAGACTGATCACAGCGATTTAGACGGTAAACACGATCGAGAAGAGTATAACCAACATTATCCTGCAGGTTAATAATCTTCACCACCTCGTCCATGCCGTATTTATCGCGCACCGCTTTAAGGAATTTTTTCATAAAGTCGATGGAGCCGGGTTCGACGCCCATTACTAAAATATGTTCGCCTGCTCCACAACGTGATTGATCGTAGACGTAAGCGTCTGGAATTTTGATCTTGCCCTCTTTGACTAATTTGAAAAATCTTTTATATTCATTGTCAATAATCATCGGGCAAGCATGATTTGCTAATACAGAGTCCTCTTCTCCCAACACTTTTTTAAGCTGCGCACTGCTGCGATGATTGTTTTCCAGACTCTTGCCGTTTTGTTTGGGCACCAAATCCGCCCGTGCCTCATCCGGCCACCCTGCAAAAAGGTTAAAACAAAGCAATAAACTGAAAACCAGGCCCCAATGTTTCACTGACTGCCTCCTGAAAGT
>JALUTJ010000418.1 GCA_027057985.1 Chromatiales bacterium | reverse complement strand
GGAAAATTCACGCTCTATTATTAAGGCTTTATACTTCTTTTATTAGAAACCTGGTTACTTTCTACTCATCAGCATGAACAAGATGCTCGAGCCGGTAACCCTGGTGGTATATCGAGCTCAGGCGCCAGCCTTTTTCCGGGACGATATCCAGCTTTTTACGAATGCGGCTCATATGGGTATCCACGGTACGGGTATTGATACCAAGATCATAGCCCCACACCGCAGAAAGAATATGATCACGGGACAATAACCGCCCCACGTTCTTGAACAGAAACTGCACCAATTTGAATTCTTTTTCGGTCAGCTTGATCGGCTCACCATTCACCCGTACTTCTCGCGCAGTGGCATCGATGCGATACGGCGCCATCTCGATAACAGAGTCATCAACACGCGGGTTGGCACGCCGGGCGACGGCATTGACCCGTGCTACCATTTCCTTATGCCGCACCGGCTTGGTGATATAGTCGTCTGCACCGAGAGTGAGAATCTTGGCGATATCGTCCTCGGTGGCTTTCTGGGTCACAAAAATCACCGGCACATCGATTTCATCGTGGTTTTTGAGCCAGCTCAGGGTCTGCTCACCATCGAATTCGGGCATGATCCAGTCCAGCAGCACGATGTCGAAATTTTCGCCCCTAACTGCACGAATAAAATCCTGGCCGCTGGAATAATGAGTGCATTGATGGCCTTCCTCTTCCAGCCAAAGCATCATCAGCGCGGCGATATCCGGATCGTCATCAACGATAGCGATATGCATAATGTGTTTTAATCCCGTTTTGGAAGCCGATATTTTTTAAACTCGGTCCAGATAATACTGATCAATAATTATTCTTATTTAATATATCTAATGTTATGCCAAATTTTTCACCGATTAGCAACATACAGCGGCCGATTTTGGCCGACTAATTCATCTTTAGTGAATTTCTGGTATATTTTCGACTCTTATCCTGTATATTATTAACGAAAATACACCTGCTATCGTCAAATGCCCACATTTTTTAGATTAATTTCCCTTGTTGCTGTCAGCCTGTGGCTTGCTTCCTGCTCGACGATGATATCTTCGGCCACCGAAAACATGGCAAAAAACCTCGCCACCGCCATTAACAATAATGATGACCTGGAAACCGTGAAAGCCGGCGCCCCTGCTTACCTGCTGATGCTGGACAGTTTTATCGAGGGCGACCCGGAAAACACCGGCATGTTGCTGGCCGCGGCCAAACTCAACGGTGCTTACGCGAGTGTTTTTGTCAGGAATAAACAGCGGGCAAAACGACTGACCAATAAAGCGCTGCAACTGGCACTTAAAGCCAGCTGTCTTGAAAATGAGGCTGCCTGTCACCTGCAAAAAATGCCTTTCCCGGCATTCACGGCACTACTGAAGGAGTATAACAATGAGCAGCTCGAACTGCTCTTTACCCTGGGCGCAAGCTGGGCCGGCTGGATTCAGCAACGCAGTGATGACTGGAACGCGGTGGCGGAGCTGCCCCGTGTCAAACTAATTATGCAGCGTGTGCTACAACTGCAACCGACCTACCAGAACGGACAGGCACAACTCTATATGGGCGTGCTCAATACCCTGTTGCCCCCGGCACTGGGCGGCAAGGTGGAACAGGGACGCCAGCATTTTGAAAAGGCAGTGGCACTGTCGCAGGGAAAAAACCTGATGGCAAAAGTCATCTTTGCAGAAAAATACGCTCGACTGGTTTTTAACCAGACATTACATGATAAACTATTAAAAGAAGTGCTGGCAGCCGACCCCCACATTCCTGGTTTCACCCTGACCAATATGCTGGCGCAGAAAAAAGCAAGGGAACTGTTAAAAACCGGGCAGGACTATTTCTGATCTTCTGATACACAAAAGAAACCAAGATGAAAAAATCATTGATTCAACTTCTCTTTCTTTTACTCATACTTAATAGCAGCATCGTTTCCGCGGTAACGATTAAGATCGCCACACTCTCTCCCGATGGCACCGCGTGGATGAAAAAGATGCGCCAGGCGGCTAAAGACATCAAGGCACAGACCGAGGGCAGGGTAAAACTGAAATTCTATCCGGGCGGTGTCATGGGTGATGAAACTGCCATTCTACGCAAAATTCGCATCAATCAGTTACAGGGAGCCGCAGTTAGTAGTGGTTCTCTCACCCGCTACTACAAGGATACCAGTATCTATGGCATGCCTTTCCTCTTCAACTCAATCGATGAGGTTGCCTATGTGCGTAAACGCATGGATAAACTCATTATCAAAGGGCTTGAAAAGAAAGGTTTTATTTCCTTTGGCCTTGCCGATTCTGGCTTTGTCTACCTCTTCTCCAACCATCCGATTTATACGATCGATAATCTGCATAAATCTAAATTCTGGGTGCCGGATAATGCCTCCTCAAGTAACACGGTAAAGGCTTTTTCCCTGAAACCGATTCCGCTGCCCTTTGGTGACGTGCTCTCCGGTCTACAAACACACCTTATCGACACAATTATTTCTTCTCCCATTGCCGCGATTGCCCTGCAATGGCACACCCAGGTCAAGTACATGACCGATATGCCAATCCTTTATAGCTGGGGCACACTGGTTATCAGCAAAAGGGCAATGAAAAAAGTAAAACGAAAGGATCGCAAGCTGGTTAGCAAAATACTGAACAGGGCCTTTGATGAAATAAACCATAAGAATTACCAGGATGGCGCCGCTGCGCTGGCGGCAATAAAAAACCAGGGCATTGAGTTTATTAAACCGAATGCACAACAGTATAAACAATGGCGCGATATTGCGGTAAAAGGTAACCAGAAACTGATCGAGGAAGGTTATAACAGCCGCAAAATGTATGAGCTGATGATGAAATATATCAACGAGTACCGCAATCAACATTAAATACGGCGCTTAAACGTGCATAGATTCTTATACCGTTTTTATCATTTCCTTCTGGCAACAGAAACCTTTTTGCTGCTGGCACTGCTTTTTGGCGCTATCCTGCTGGCCAGTATTCAAATCATTATGCGTAACTTTTTCGACTCCGGTATTTTCTGGGCCGACACTGCGCTACGTATCCTGGTTTTATGGATTGGTATGATCGGCGCTATGTTTGCCAGCCGACAGAAAAAACATATCCGTATCGATGTTCTCTCACATTACCTGCCTGAAAAACTTCGGCTTGAAATCTGGCGCCTGACGGAACTGATTACCGCGGTTATCTGTGCCATTGTTGCCTGGTACAGTCTCGAGTTTATCCAGTTTGAATACGAAGATGGTATGAAAGCCTTTGCCCGGGTTCCACTGTGGCTGACTGAAAGCATTATTCCCTTTGCTTTTAGTGTGATAAGCCTGCGATACCTGGTCTATGCCTTTTTACCTGACTATTTACTGAACCCGGAACCGGGTGATATCAACCCGCCCAGCGAGTTTAAATGAGTATCGGCCTTACCATCGCCATTATTCTGCTGCTTGCCATCTTTGGTATGCCGCTGTTCGCGGTTATCCTGTCACTGGCACTGGTCGGTTTTTATTCTGCCGATATCGATCTCTCGGTTATCGCTATCGAGATTTACCGCCTGACCAATACCCCGTTATTGCTGGCGCTTCCCCTGTTTACATTTTCCGGTTACCTGTTAAGTCATGGTAATACCTCGCAACGACTGGTGCGATTATCACGTGCCTTCCTCGGCTGGTTGCCCGGCGAACTGGTGATTGTCAGCCTCCTGGCCTCGGCTATCTTTACTGCCTTTACCGGTGCCACCGGCATTACCATTGTTGCCCTGGGTGCGCTACTTTACCCGGCATTGAAACACAATGGCTATAGTCGTGATTTCAGCATGGGCCTGGTTACCACCTCGGGTAGCCTCGGCCTGTTACTGCCACCCTCACTGCCACTGATTATCTATGCCATCCTGGTACAACAGATGGATCTGGAACAGGGTATAACGATTAACGACCTTTTTATGGCTGGCATCTATCCCAGCCTGTTAATGATCCTGGTGATTATTCTCTGGAGTGGCTGGACTAATCGTAACCTCTCGCGTGACAAGATTAAATTCGATAAAACCGAAGCCTGGCTGGCATTAAAGGATGCTATCTGGGAAGTCCCGTTACCTTTTCTTGTACTTGGTGGTATTTACGGCGGCATCTTCGCGGTGTCTGAAGCCGCAGCTATTACAGCCCTTTATATCCTGCTGGTACAACTATTCGTTTACCGGGAAATTTCATTTAAAGAGTTACCGGAAGTCGCAAAGGAATCCATGCTCGTGGTTGGCGGCATACTAATGATACTCGGTGCCTCGCTGGCTTTAACCAATTATCTTATCGACGCCGAGATTCCAACCCGTTTATTTGAATGGGTCAGGGATAAAATTCACAGCCCGCTAACTTTTTTGCTGTTTTTAAATATTTTCCTGTTAATCCTCGGTGCGATACTGGATATTTTCTCTGCTCTGGTGATCATGGTGCCACTTCTGGTACCACTGGCAATTGGCTACGGTATTGATCCGGTTCACCTTGGCATTATTTTCCTTGCCAATATGCAACTGGGTTACTTTACTCCCCCGGTTGGCATGAACCTGTTTATAGCCAGTTACCGTTTTAACCGCCCGGTTACCGATATTTACCGTGCAACTATTCCGTTCTTTTTCGTATTACTGATTGCCGTGCTGATTATTACTTACTGGCCGGCACTATCACTTAGTCTGATACGTTAAAATGCAGAAACAAACCCTTTGTCCCTGTGAAAGTGGTCAGGCACTTAGCGACTGCTGTCTTCCTCTTATTGAAAACCGTGCAGCTGCTACGACCGCCGAACAGTTGATGCGTTCACGATATACTGCCTATGTTTTAAAAAACGAGCGCTACCTGCTACAAAGCTGGCATCCTGATACGCGACCACAACAACTTGATCTTAAAAATGACACCACGCAATGGAGAAAACTGCACATTATAGAGGGTGATAAGAATCATGTCAGCTTCGTTGCGATGTTTGATTCTGGCAGGGCGGGCGATAAGCAGCATTATGCACTGTCAGAAAAAAGTGAATTTATCTATGAGCCAGAAATACAATACCTGAAAGGCGAGAATGTACAGACAATGACTTTGACTAAAAACATGCCCTGCCCCTGCCAGAGCGGGAAAAAATTCAAACGTTGTTGTGAAAAATATTTTGTTTAATCCACTTTATGTACAGTGATTGAAATACCTGAAACAAACACCTCTCCTTTCAATAGTAGATCGGCTCAAGTGCAGCGGAGCCGACAAAATAAAATATCCACGGATATTTTTTCAAAAAACATTATTCGCGACACGCTATGCGTTTATCTGCTTTCTCGGTTCCGTCACTTTGTTCCTTGAACCAATCTGCGCCTGTATGACAGGTGTTGTATTATTGCCCCGGCGGATATTTTGACAGAATAGCCGCCACAAGGCCTTTTATCATAGCATTATTGCTTTCGGGATCCTTGCCTTCATACAGGTAATCTCCGGCGGAAGCACGCCAGGCAAGTTTACCGGTTCTACCATCAATAATATCAATCGTCAGTATCAGGCGATCATTACTGCTGACTTCTCCCACCGGCACTATCATGCCCAGTCCAATTGCACTATGTGCCCCCGATGAACCAAAACCAAGCGACATATAGGAATCATTACTTTCAATCTCCTGCTTCAGGTCAAGGTAGTAATTTATCATTACATCTGCTTTTGTGCTGCTTCGTAAACCTTTTTTCACCAGTTCATTTGTTATCGCCGTGGTGACACGTTGTTGCATAAAGGGACTGTTCACCCGGGTATCATTGGCTACCCGTACTGGCTTTTGTTTTACGCGGAAAGTTTTTATGTTGGCAAAATTATAGCCGCTATCATAGTCCAGGTTGACCGGCACGGCGCAGGAAAAAAGTAACAGACTACTTAGTAGTAAAATCAGTTTTTGCATTATCCTTGCCTCATTGTGAATCCGGGTGGCTACGCTTGCTGCGCAGCCATTTTATCAGCGGGTCCCATTGTTCCAGATCCTGCCAGACTTTCGAGGGTGCCATTTCAAATATCCCTGTTCCTTTTTCCTCGGCATGAATATAATTCTGCGTATCACGCAAGGTAGTGACAAATGGAATTTTGAGTGTTTTTAAAAACGCATTGAGTGCATGATAGCTGAGGGTGTTTTCCCTGACGCGATTGGCAATAACCGCAACTTTTGTTTCATGACGCGAGACCCGGCCACTGGTAAGAAGCTCGCGGATAAATCCCGCTGCGGCGCGAATATCAATCGGTGAAGGTAATACCGGGATAATAATGGTCTCGGCCCGCTTTACCAGCGAGGCCAGTTCCCTTCCCTCTACCCGGGCCGGGGCATCCATAATCGCGACTTCGGTCTGCCTCTGAAAACGCACCGCATCCTTTACCGCATTTATCCCTCGAATTTCAGGTAATGCCAGGCTACGTGCTTTTAACCAGTCCAGCGAGGAGGCCTGTGGATCAAAATCAACCAGGGTGACGTTTTTTTCTTCATAGGCCGTGTAGTAACTGGCAAGATTAGTGGCAATGGTACTCTTACCACAGCCACCCTTTGAATTTAACACCATTATCCTGCGCATAACGGAGACCTCTGCCGGTTACATTTATAGAATATTTATTTCATTATGAATCTTTTCTGAAAATATTCAGTTCATCCCAGATTTCATCAACCCGTTGTTTTACCGTCTCATCCATAATAATCGGTTCACCCCATTCTCGATCGGTCTCTCCCGGCCACTTGTTGGTGGCATCCATTCCCATCTTACTACCAAGGCCGGATACCGGTGAGGCAAAATCAAGATAATCAATCGGCGTATTTTCGATAATGGTGGTATCTCGAGCCGGATCCATACGCGTGGTCATGGCCCAGATAACATCGTTCCAGTCACGCACATTGACATCCTCATCGGTAACAATCACAAACTTTGTGTACATAAACTGGCGCAGGAAAGACCACACACCCAGCATCACCCGCTTGGCATGGCCGGGGTACTGTTTTTTCATGCTCACCACCGCCATGCGGTATGAGCAGCCTTCCGGGGGTAAATAGAAGTCCACGATTTCCGGGAACTGACGCTTGAGTATCGGTACGAATACTTCGTTCAATGCCACGCCAAGAATGGCGGGTTCATCCGGCGGCCGCCCGGTATAGGTGGAATGATAAATCGGATCCTTACGATGCGTAATGCGTTCAATGGTAAAGACCGGGAAACGCTCTACCTCGTTGTAATAGCCGGTGTGATCGCCAAAGGGGCCTTCATCGGCCTCTTCACCGGGCATCAGGTAGCCTTCCAGCACATACTCGGCTGAAGCCGGTACCTGGAGATCCGAGCCTCTACATTTAACCACCTCGGTTTTATCGCCACGCAATAAACCGGCAAAACCATACTCGGAGAGGGCATCCGGCACAGGTGTTACCGCGGCGAGAATGGTGGCTGGATCGGCGCCGAGGGCAACTGCAACAGGGAACGGTTCTCCCGGGTGCTTTGCCTGCCATTCTCGGTAATCCAGCGCACCACCACGATGTGCCAGCCAGCGCATAATAACCTTGTTTTTGCCAATGACCTGCTGACGATAGATACCCAGGTTCTGGCGTTCCTTGTTCGGTCCCTTTGTTACCACCAGCGCCCAGGTAATCAGGGGGCCAGCATCACCGGGCCAGCAGGTCTGAATCGGTAACTTTGAAAGATCAACATCATCACCTTCAATAACCACTTTCTGACAGGCCGCCTTGCTGACAACTTTCGGCGCCATATTCAGCACCTGCTTGAAGATCGGCAGTTTTTCCCAGGCATCTTTGAAACCTTTGGGTGGCTCGGGTTCTTTTAGAAAAGCCAGTAACTCGCCAACTCCACGCAATGCTTCTACCGAGTCTTCGCCCATACCCAGCGCAACCCGGCGCGGAGTACCAAACAGGTTAGCCAGCACCGGTACATTAGAACCTTTCGGGTTTTCAAACAGGATGGCCGGACCTTCTGCGCGCAGAGTACGATCACATATTTCGGTCATCTCAAGATTGGGATCGACTTCCTGCGTAATGCGCACCAGTTCACCCATCTCTTCGAGCTTTTTGATAAAGTCGCGTAAGTCTTTATATTTCATAAATACCTGTTATACGTTTTACTGTCGGCTCCGCTACGCTTGAGCCGACCTACCTCTTATAAGTTTTACCGCAATGAGGCAGTAGCTCGGTTCAAGGAACAAAGTGACGGAACCGACAAAGTAATTAAGTTACAAACGGAAACCACCATGCCGACGGCGATACAGATAATCCATCAGGAAGTATCCCGCCACCATGCCCAGCAGTAAAACCACAACCAGCAGGGTCCAGTACCAGCCGGGGAAGCGCGGGCGAATACTTTCCAGTTCAGCCTCGGTAGGTATTTTTTCCCCTTTAAGATGCGCCATGGCGATATCGATACGTGTCTGGATCTGTGCATTTTTTTCTTTTAATGCCTTGATCTGATCAAGCAGTTTTTTCTCATCCATGCTCACCACTTCTTTTGGCTGTGCCTGAAGCTCGGCTATCTTTGCCTTGAGTATTTCCACTTCTTTTAAGGCTGCAGTGAGTTTAACTTCGGTTTCCGGGTCGGCTGTACTACCACCAGCTTTCAGTTTTTTCTTTAGTTCACGAATAGTGGTATTGGCATTGGATAGCTGGTCTCGTCGTACCTCGATCTCTCTATCTTTTTTGGCATAATCTGCCTTCAGCTTGTCGAGCTCCTGCGTGGTCTTCTCATATTGATGTGCCAGCACATCATACTTACGTGTTGAGGGTGTATCCTTTGTAACAAAGCCACTATTGACCCAGCCTTCGGTACCATCGTCC
>JALUTJ010000417.1 GCA_027057985.1 Chromatiales bacterium | reverse complement strand
CCGCGACACAGCCCATGTCTTCGAGTTCCCTGGCGATCAGCAGATCATCGCTGGTATATACCATGACCTTGAAGTCTTCCTTGATCAGGGTTTCTGCCGCTTTGAGGGTTTGCAGCACATCCGGGAACAGGGTCTTTTCATCACCCAGCACTTCGAGTTTGACCAGGTCATGCCCATCGAGTAATTCACGCGCGAGGCGACAGGTGCGTACCGCGTCATCGGCGGTATAGCAGCCCGCCGTATTTGGCAGGATGGTATATTTTTCCGGAGGAATCGCATCGAGCAGATTGGGTTCCCCCGGCTTCTGGCCAATATTGCTGCGGCGTACGGCCACGGTGACGATCTCGGCACCACTGGCCTCGGTGGCAAGGCGGGTTTCCTCGTTGTCTTTGTACTTGCCGGAGCCCACCAGCAGGCGGGACTGATAGGTTTTACCGGCAATAACCAGTGGTTTGTCTTCAATTTTGTCTGTCATAGTGTTACCTGGATAGTTATATGTTGTATCTGCTGATGTAAAAAGGGGTATTTTCGTGCTTAGCCCCCGCCCACGGCGTGGACGATTTCTACCGTATCACCCTCGCTGAAGGTATAGTCGGCATAGGTGCTGCGGGGCACGATCTCGAGGTTGACTTCCATGGCGATGCGCTGGCCGGCAATGCCCATGTCCTCAACCAGTTGTGCCGCGGTGAGCCCCTCATTGACCTGGCGTTGTTCACCATTAATGATAATCTGCATGATTAAAACCCGAAAAATTTGACTCGAAGGGACAGAGATTTTGCTATATTCTGCACTCTTAACGAAAACAATAAAAAATAAATAATATGGAAATTCTACCACAGCTTATACCATGCAACACGGCCGGAACACTCGACCGGCTATTTCGAATTCGTTGTCTTACCTCCCCGGACAGGCTGGCCTACCGATATTATGATCGCGAAAGCAAGTCCTGGCAGAAGGTAACCTGGGGCGAGATGGCGGCTCTGACCAGTCGCTTCCAGCAGGGGCTGCAAAACGAGGGACTCAAAGCAGGGGATCGGGTTGCGATTCAGCTGAAAAATTCGATTGAATGGATTGCTTTCGAGCAGGCAGCGCTCGGCCTGGGGCTGGTGGTGGTGCCGCTTTACGTGGATGATCGTCCGGATAATACTGCCTATATACTCAAGGATGCCGGGGTCAAGGTGCTACTCCTTAATGATGACAGGCAATGGCAGGCACTGCTCAAAGATGTGGACGAAGACTGCAAGCTGCGGCGGGTAATTATCGTCAACAGCAAGCAGGAATATGGTGAAGAAGGCATGGCACGAGCGCTGCAGGACTGGTTGCCATCCGAGCCGGGCTTTTTACAGGAGCGTGGCGGGGATCCGGACAAGCTGGCGAGCATCGTCTATACCTCGGGCACTACCGGACGCCCCAAGGGTGTAATGCTGAGTCACCGCAATATCCTCTTTGATGCCGAAGGACTGCTGAAAAAGATTGGGGTGGATGATCCGCATACACTGGAATTTCTGTCTTTTCTGCCTCTGTCACACATGTATGAACGTACCATTGGTTATTACGTGCCGATGATGGCCGGAGCCAGTGTCAGTTATGCCCGCTCGGTGCAGCAGCTGGCCGAGGACTTCCAGACGGTTAAACCCTCTATTATCGTGACCGTTCCCCGGATTTTCGAGCGTTTTTACGACAAGATGCAGCAAAAACTGGCAAAGCAGTCCATTATTTCCCGTGCCATGTTCCGTCTTGCGGTTTACACGGGCTGGAAGAATTTCAAATACCAGCAGAAAATCGGCTGGTTTCATCCCGTCATTCTGCTTAATCCACTAATGCAGAAGCTGGTGGCCAGTAAGATACAGCAGTTACTCGGTGGGCGTTTGCGCCTTGCCGCTTCCGGCGGCGCGGCCCTGCCCGAGGCCGTGGCTCGCACCTTTGTTGGCCTCGGGGTCAATATCTTCCAGGGCTATGGTATGACCGAAAGCAGCCCGGCAGTGGCGATGAACAGTTTTCATCGTAATATTCCGGCAAGCGTAGGCGAGAAAGTGCCCGGTGTCGAGCTGCGTATTGGCGAAAATGATGAGCTGCAGGTCAAGGGGCCGGTGGTGATGCTGGGTTACTGGAACAACCACCAGGCCACCAGCGAAGTCATGACCGCCGATGGCTGGCTGAAAACTGGCGACAAGGCCGAGATCAAAGATGGCATGGTCTATATCACCGGCCGCATCAAGGATATCCTGGTGATGTCCAATGGCGAGAAAATTCCACCGGTGGATATGGAGCAGGCCATTACCCTGCAACCTGAGTTTGAGCAGGCCCTGATCGTGGGTGAAGGCAAATCCTATCTCTCGGCGCTGGTGGTTCTAAATGGTGATACCTGGCCGCATCTGGCGCAGGAGCATGGTCTCGATCCGCTGGATCCAGAAAGTCTGAATGACAAAAAATTACAGTCCTCAGTGTTAAAGAAAATTGCCACCGCGCTACATGATTTCCCCGGTTATGCCAAGGTGCGGCGGGTGCATCTGACGCTGCAACCATGGACCATTGAGGATGGCCTGATGACCCCGACACTGAAAATCAAGCGCGCCGTGGTGGTCGAGAAATTCAAAAAAGAAATCGAGGCGATGTATTGATACTGCGGGTTTATCCCTATTCGATATTCCAGTTTGTAATGTCATCCTCGCTGGGCTGGCCATCCGGGCCCAGTGAATACAGGTCGAACTCGCCGTGGGTGCCCGGCTGTAGATAGAGATAATCATTGCCCCAGGGATCCTTGTTCAGCTTCTTGATATAGCCACCCTTTTTATAATTACGTGGCTGTGGTGCGCCAC
>JALUTJ010000416.1 GCA_027057985.1 Chromatiales bacterium | reverse complement strand
TCTGCAGTGGAACATTTTTTGAACCAGGAATTGCGCCCATACCATATTCCTGCGGTGAACGAACATCAACAAGCTGCGCACCATTAGCAACCATTTCACGTGCTTCCGGACATTCCAGTGAACTCATCGGTTGATTAAATCCAAACATATTTCTCTCCTGTTTTGTGTGTATATACACAGATTAAATTTTAAAAAAAGTCGTGCCGCCTTTTACAGCACAACTGCTATTACTGTTTTAACTTGGTACATAAATTAAGTAACAGGTTACGTTCATCGTCACTTAATTTACTGAGTATTTTCTGCTGCACCTCGTGCTTTACGGGTAAGACACGTTGTACCAGCGCTTTGCCTTCCTCCGTGAGGATAAAGGACTTTTCCCGGCCAGTAGTTAGTGGGTCTTCACTAATCCAGCCGTTTTTTTCCATTACCTGTAATTTCCGACTCATTACGCTACGTTCAGATTCCATCTCGTCCGCAATCTGGCGAATCGTGATGGGCCCCTTGCGCGCAATCAGACCAATTACTGGCATCTGCGTGGCACGAATGCCCAGGTCACGGTAGGCATCATCATAAGTTTTCAGCACATAATGACTGGCACGCAGTATCTGCATATTGATGCAGGCAGGTGCTTCATTGTCGATCTGTGTTTCCATCTTTTTTGCCTCAACCGTGTATATGCACAGTATTATATGTGCATATACACATAAGTCAACCCCTCAAGTCTATTTATTTTTTATTCACTGCCATTTATGCCGCCATAAACACCATGGTTAACGCAATTAACTGATTTTTCTGTATAATTTCCAGATAGATGGGACATATATCAATAAAAATTCGTTCCCAGGCATTCTTTTTCACCCGATTCAATAACAAGAAATACAACTATGACGCTATCACTGCCCCAGATCCAGTCTCCCCTCACGCCCTCGTGGCTTAAACTCGGTATTGCTGCACTGATTGCGGCCGGACTTTTCTCCCTGCTGCTGGTACTTTCCCGCACGCCGGGTGTACAGGACTTCATTCCCTGGATTGATTTTTTCCATACCGCACTGGTTGTCCACGTCAATCTCTCGGTTCTGTACTGGTTCATGGCTTTTTCCTGCCTGTTCTGGAGCATTTATGCCGGAACACGATTTCTTGTCCTGGAAAAACTCGCACTGTTACTTGCGGTCAGCGGAACCGTCATTCTTGTTATATCGCCCTTTCTTGGTGCCGGTAAGCCTCTGATCAATAACTATATCCCTGTTCTGCAACACCAGTTATTTCTCTGGGGGATAGGCCTTTTCTCGGCCGGAGTGGTTATCCAGTGCCTGCGCGCATTAAGTGTATTGCCCCGCTTCGACCAGGGTGTCATCGCCTTCGCACCGTATATCGCTGCTGTTTTTACCCTGTCGGCATTCACCGCCCTGCTGGTTTCCTGGCTGAATATTCCGCTTTCACTGGATAACCTTGTTTACTACGAGTACCTGTTCTGGGGTGGGGGCCATATCCTGCAGTTCAGTCACACCACGTTATTGCTGTTTGCCTGGTTACTTATTCTCAAATTTATCAGGAAAGATCTATCTCTTCAGGAAAACTCACTCACCTGGTTGTTTATCCTGTTACTCGCACCTTTGTTCTATACTTTATATATATACCTGCAATATGATGTTTACTCACCTCAACACCTGCTGCAGTTTACCCTGCTCATGAAATACGGTGGACTTACCTCGCTACCTCTTGGCCTGATTGTGGTGTGGAGTATCCTGCGCTCAACGGCGAGTCGTGATAATGAAACTGCCGCAGCAAAGGGCGCACTTTACAGTTCCGTGATACTCTTTGCTGCCGGTGGTATTATTGGCTTTCTGATTCATGGTATTAATGTCGTTATCCCGGCACACTATCATGGCTCTATAGTTGGTGTAACACTTGCCTTTATGGGGGTCTCTTATTACCTGTTACCAAAACTGGGCTATCAAAAACCAGTATGGAAAATGGCGCGAATGCAGCCTTATATCTATGGTAGCGGCCAGCTAATGCATATTCTTGGACTCGCCTGGTCCGGTGGTTACGGTGTCCAACGCAAAACTGCTGGCGCGGCACAGGGGCTGGATAGCCTGCCAGAAATTCTAGGCATGGGCTTGATGGGGCTCGGTGGGTTGATTTCTATTATCGGCGGCATCCTCTTCCTTGTGGTAATGATCCGTAGTATGTGGAATAAAAATAACTAACAATAAATTTCTGATATTAACTATGTAGCTGTTCCAACTAAACATAATTAAAAGATCTATCCAGAATTATGTAGCTGGAGGTAATTCAGCTATTGCCGATCAAGACACGCCGTAAATACATCCCTGTAGGCTCGGGGGCCGCTATCCCTGCGGCCCACGGTCTTGATCCGCCAACAGCTTTCTACCTCCTATGAGTGTCTGAGATATCAAAGGATACAGGTAACTGTAACAGCTACCTGTTAGAAAAATCCTGATATTAACTGAGACGCTAATTTGTATTACCCGATACGTGAAACCTTGAGCAGACGTTCGACATCCCTTAACATTTTCATCGCATCAGCCCCGGGTGGATACATCATCATGTAGTTGCCGAGCGGATCAACGATAAAGACGCCATCTTTGACTTCCCCACCCTGGTAATGGAACCCAGAGAGAAACTTGAAGTAATCCTTACCTTCTGGAATAAAAACATCCATACCATGATATTCTTTTAGAAGTTTCTTAAATTCACCAAGATTTCCAGTATCCTTGAGAAAAAAGACCTTGCGAATCCGTTTATGTTCCTGACCAACCGCTTTTTTGATCTGTCTTAACTTGTACAGGTTATCCATGCATTCCCTGTTACAGTAACTGCTGCCAATAGAAACCAGCAACCACTTGCCCTTTAAATCAGAACTACTGATTTTAGTATTATCAATCCGTGTCAGCGGTACATTGAGTATTGGTCTTGCCGGGGTAATAATGGTACCGTAATTACTGGCCATTTCCGGGCCAAGTGTATCGCGGTTAAAATAGAAATAAAAAGCGGCTACGTAGGGTAAGCCAAACAACAGCACCATGATCCACAGGGTGCGTGTACTTCTTTTTTTATTTCCTGCTGTATTTTCTGGACTCATTCGTTCTCACTTTCCTGTTTTACTTTTCTTAAATTAATACCAATATAAGTTGCCAGCACGATCAGGGCAAAAACATACCATTGAATTGCATAGCCAACATGCATCGATACTTTAGCGTCATATTTAGGCCATTTACGGACAAATCCATTCGCGTCATCTTTATCCTGCAACACGACGAGCGGTAAAAGCCTGTAATTAAATTTTTTTGCGTAGGCATCTGCATCATAATACAACCACACTCTGGAGGAGGTATCCAGCTTACCAAGAATTAAAGGCGGTTTTGATCGCGGTGGTGCCAGCATTCCTTTGACCCGAACTTTTGTTGCCGGTGTCTCGATATTTGGCAAAATCCGCCGGTCCCTGCCAAGTGGTATCCAGCCCCGATTAATTATAATCACCCTGTCGCTATTCGCGAGTTTCAATGGTGTCAGAACATGGTAACCGGCTTTTCCATCCTGCTTGATATTATCAATCAGGATCTCTCCTTTTTTATCAAAGTAACCAGTTACCTCAACATTGGTAAATTTTCTCTTTTCGATACTGTCAGGATTGTTATTCAGTACATATGGGGGTTGTTGTAATTTCTGTTGCATTTCCTGTTGTAATTGCTGTTTTTCCAGTGCGCGAAAAACCTGCCAGGTGCCAAGTGCGGAAAAAAGCGCAATTCCAAGTACAGCCATGATTGTACCCAATAAAGAGAAGCGGAATTGATAATTTAAAATCTGCATTTCTGTGCTAGTATTATATGACCATATTAAAACGGGTATCTGTCATGATTAAAACACTTATTGTCATTAATTTCATTCTTATTTTACTTAGTCTTGGTTCGGGTATGTTCTTTCTCGCCAGGGACCAGGGCAAAGGAAACCGGGTTGTTACCTCGCTTACCGTGCGTGTCGCACTTTCAGTTTCACTCTTTACCCTTATTATCGTTGCCTATTCTATGGGTCTGATTCAACCCCATGGTCTCAACGGTTAATTTTAATCAATAAAAAACGCCCCGGATTTGCGGGGCGTTTGCTTATTCCAGATCTATCTTTAGCTACAACCAGTAAACAAAGATATAAAGACCTAACCAGACCACGTCAACAAAGTGCCAGTACCAGGCCACACCTTCAAACGCAAAGTGATTATCCTTTGTAAAATGATCCTTGGCGCAACGTACCGTGATAACAATCAGCATTATCGTACCAATGGTCACATGCAGGCCATGGAAGCCCGTTAACATATAGAAAGTTGAACCATAGATACCTGAATTCAGTGTTAGTCCCATTTCCTTATAGGCATGCATGTATTCATAAGCCTGTAAGGCAAAGAAGGTTACACCCAGGGCAATGGTCAGGAACATGCCCAGCATCAACTGACCCTTGCTACCTTTTTTCAGTGCCCAGTGCGCCCAGGTCAGGGTTACACCACTGGTGAGAAGGATAGCGGTATTATAAGCCGGAATACCAGCAGCGCCCATGGGCTCTTTTAACTGGGTATAGTTTGTACCATCCGGGAGATTGACCAGTGGCCAGCTGTACTTAAAGCCTTCCCACAGGATATGCGACTCTCCCAGATGGCCTTCGCCACCAAGGTATGGAAGCGAGATATTACGGAAGTAATAGAGACTGGCAAAGAAACTGGCAAAGAAGAACACTTCCGAGGTGATAAACCAGAACATACCCTGGCGGAATGATCGATCGACTTCCTTGTTATACTTGTTCGACAGGCTTTCATCGATAACATCTCCGAACCAGCCAAAGAACAGGTAGGCAACAACCAGCATACCCAGGATAACGGAATAGGGTCCGATATTGACATCATTAACCCATAAGGCAATTCCCAGAACGGTAAAGAACAATCCTGTTACCGCGACAATAGGCCAGCGGCTGGGTTCCGGTATAAAGTATTGATCTGCAGTACTCATGTCTTCCCCTTATATTTTAATATATTTTTTAAGGTTAGCTTCCGTATTACAATGTTTTGTGAGTTGAAGGAACATGGCTCACCGTTTTTAATTTACTTCTATCTGTATCCATAAAGGTGTAAGAGAGAGTTATCGTGTTATACCCCTGTGGTAAATCTTTCGTTACCACGAAGCGCAAAGGCATTTCTTTTTCCTCTCCTGGCTTCAGAGTTTGCTGTGTAAAACAGAAACATTCTGCTTTATGGAAATGTGATGTTGCCTGCCAGGGTGTAATTCCTGGTATAGCCTGTGCCTTGATTGTTTTATCGGATTTATTTTTTACATAATATTTTACCGTTCTAAATTCGCCCGGATGAACGGTAACTTTTTTTATCAATGGGCGAAATTCCCAGGGCAAATCCGCATTAATCGTCGAATCAAATGTTACCGTAATGGTACGGCTGTAATCGACATCTGATTTTGTAAAACTGGACTCTGAAATTCGTCCAGTTGTACTACCATTAAGACCGGTGACCGAGCATAACAGGTTATACAATGGCACCATGGCAAAACCAAATCCAAACATGCCAACAACAAGCAGGAGCATCCAGCGTACCGTCCTGGTATTCTTCTTTGTTACGCCCTGTTGCTGCTGTTCACTCATCAGTTAATCACCACCCGGTTAAGAAAATAAAAAGGCGATAAAGCAACCATAAGTGCAATCACACCCAGGATAATCGCTACCCTGAGGTTGGACTTGCGTAATTGTTGTTCTTCTGTTGAATCTTCTTTCGTCATTTCTTTTATTCCTGTTTATAAATACCAGGCTGGATCATTTCAGCCTGGTAATTATTTTCTTACTTCACCTCTGGAGGCGTGGTAAAGCTATGGAACGGTGGTGGAGATGGTAAGGTCCATTCCAGACCCGGTGTTCCAATTTGTGCGCCATCCCACGGCTTGGCCGGTGCTTTTTCTCCGCCTTTCACTGTTTTAATAATGATATACAGGAACAACAGGTGAGAAAGACCGAAGAGGAAAGCACCGATACTGGATATCTGGTTAAACTCAATATACTGGATATTGTAGTCAATGATACGACGTGGCATACCGGCAAGACCGGAGAAGTGCTGCGGGAAGAATGTCAGGTTAAAGGACAGTGTTGTCCACCAGAAGAAAATCTTGCCCAGCTTTTCATCATACATATGGCCAGTCCACTTCGGCAGCCAGTAGAATACCCCGGCATAAAGGCCGAATACTGCACCCGGTATCAGAGCATAGTGGAAGTGTGCCACCACGAAGTAGGTATCATGATATTGCAGATCAGCCGGTACCACCGCGAGCATAACCCCTGTTACCCCGGCAAAGGAGAACATCAGGATAATGGCGATCGCAAACAGCATCGGTGTTTCGAATGTCATCGAACCACGCCACATGGTAAAGATGAAATTAAAGATCATCAGCCCCACCGGGATCGAGATCAGGATGGTACCTATCATAAAGTAGGTAGTTGCGCCCAGTGACATACCGATGGTGTACTGGTGGTGCGCCCAGACGATAAGGCCCAGGGCGAAAAGGAAGCCCATGAAATAAACCAGAGGCTTGTAACCAAACAGTGGCTTGCGTGAAAAGGTTGGAATAACCATACCCAGCACACCAATGGAAGGCAGTAACAGAACATAGACTTCCGGATGGCCGAAGAACCAGAACAGGTGCTGGAACAGAACCGGGTCACCACCACCTGCGGCATCAAAGAAACTAGTACCAAAGTGACGGTCAAACAGCAGCATGGTAACACCACCGGCCAGTACCGGCATAATGATAATCAGTAACAGGCCGGTAAAGAACCATGCCCAGACGAACAGTGGCATCTTCATCATGGTCATACCAGGAGCACGCATATTAAGAATGGTCGTGACGATATTAATCGATGCCATGATCGATGAAATACCCAGCAGATGCACCGAGAAAATCAGCAGATCCATCCCAAGTCCTACCTGTACCGATAAAGGTGGGTACAGTGTCCAGCCGGTATTGACCGGTGTACCGGTTCCGGGGATGAACTGAACCAGGAGTGATGAAACCAGCAAAATTGCTGCTGCAGGTAATAACCAGAAACTCATATTGTTCATCCGCGGCAGGGCCATATCCGGTGCTCCGATCATCATCGGTATCATCCAGTTTGCCATACCGGCTGCGGCGGGCATAACCAGACCAAATACCATGATCAAGGCATGATCAGTTACCAGGTTATTATATAAATCCGGGTTGACGATCTGCAGACCCGGCATATAGAGCTCTGCCCGAATCAGCATGGCCATCGCCCCGCCAAGGAATAACATCACCAGGGCAAAGATCAGGTACATGGTACCAATGTCCTTATGATTGGTACTGTACAACCACCGCTTGAAACCTGTCGGAGGTCCGTGGTGATGCGCTTCGCTATTTAAATCAGATTCATGAATCACTGCACTCATTGCTAACTCTCCAGATTACTTGCGTGCTGATTTGATATCAGCAGGTTGAACCGTATCATTTTTGTTATTGCCCCAGGCATTCCGCTCATAGGTAATAATTGCGGCAATTTCGAGGTCATTGAGCTGTTTGCCCCATGCCGCCATCGCGGTACCTGCCTTGCCATTAAGCACAATGTCTATATGACCCGCCTTGTCTCCGGTCGCGATCTTGCTACCCGCCAGTGCCGGGAACACACCCGGAATACCTGCACCATTTGCCTGGTGACAGGCGGCGCAATTAGTGTTGTACAGTTTCTCTCCTTTACTGTACAACTCATCTTTGCTCCAGACTTTGTCTGAGGAAGCCTCTGCCTGAGCCTGAGCCAGTGCCATTTTCTGTTTTGCTTTCCATGCTTCATATTTCTCTTCACTTACCGCTTCAACCACGATAGGCATAAAAGCATGGCCGGTACCACAAAGCTCGGCACACTGACCACGGTAGGTGCCTTCTTTCTCAATTTTTGTCCATGTTTCATTGATATAACCGGGAATTGCATCTTTCTTATAGGCAATTTCCGGTACCCACCAGGCATGGTTTACATCAGTTGCGGTATGTAGCAGGCGAATTCGTTTGTTTACCGGTAACACCAGTGGATTATCAACGGCACGTAAATAGTGTTTACCGGCCTTTTCTTCCGGCAACATATTACTAACTACCTTGATGCCATCATCCATATATTCATAGGTCCATTTCCACTGTGAACCGATAACCTTGATGGTGACATCGTTTTTCTGTGAATAATCTTCGACTGCTTTCAGTGCATCACCGGCTGATCCGGCAATAGTTAAGTCGATACCCAGCACTATAACCGGCACCAGAATCCAGGACCAGGTACCAAATGCACTGGTATGAAAATTCTGATCAGCTTCGTAATTTTTTGACTTACGGAACTTGATGATGGCATAACCCACTATCGCAATGATGACTACCATGATGATCGTTGCGATCCAGGTGGTCAGCATATGCAGGTCGAACATCTGTCGGGTGAGAGGTGCTGCCGGTTCAGGCAAATTCAGATCGTAGGCAGCAAAAGCAGTACTGGTAATAGTGACTAATACCAGACTAGCTAATGCTCTTGTTACAGCTATTGGTTTAAGCATGCTTAAATCCATCCCCTTTCTCATTTTATACAAACGGTTAAAACATTAACCCTGATTTGTACAGCCTGTATCAGGATTGATCGTTCACAGAGATAACAGCTCTTAAACTATGATCCCTGCAACATAACAACAGCAAACAGCAGGTAATAAACCTGAATTTAATTTTTTTCTTGAACTTTTAAATAGTGCTTTTATACCTGTTATTTTTATTATTTATTCTTATATGGTTTTTATCCTACCTTATACA
>JALUTJ010000415.1 GCA_027057985.1 Chromatiales bacterium | reverse complement strand
AAAAAGAAATTATTGAAACGGAAAATCCGTGATGAGCAGCATCCGTTTACCGAGAAAACCTCGCTGGCCACCGAGTATGCCCGGATTTTATTACTGGCGCTGGCCTCGCCCTATCATCTCCGCAAGGGTGAAGCTGGCAAGGTCTATGATGCGCTGGAACGCTGGCTGGACAAGCCCATTATCCGTCCATTACAGCCCGAAGAAACCGGTAGCAACAAGTTTATCGATAACCTGGCGGAAGCGCATGCGCCCATGGCGTTGTCATTGGCCAATGCCACCGAACAACTGGACATAGCACAGTTGCGCGTGATCGAAACTTTCCATCTCTCGGAGAAGCTGCAACATGAACTCGAGACCACCACCGATACCGGTGCATCAACCATCACCACGCTCGATGTTATGAACCCTGCCCTGCCTCATAACCTGCTGGAACGACTACTGGTGGCCTGGGGCATGATCAGCAAGCGTTTCTTCCCGAGAAAAGAGAAACACGAGCAAATCAAGATCACCATTGGCCTCAATGCAGCGCATGAATTCATCCTGCGCCAGGCTCACTCCCAGGAAGACGGGCAGTACAGTAACAAATATGCCGATCGCGCACATTTTGAGAGCACCGAGATTCGTATCAAACGCGAGGAAGTCGAAAAGAACCAGGATGATGTCTGGGGACTGATTTATCCCAGTGAACTGCCCGGTCTGGAACCGCTGGTCGAACAGGAACTCAGCCTGCAACCGGCATCTGCCCCGGCGGCAGAAAAGAAAACGGCATCCCCGCCCCGCTACCATGCCGATAACTGGCTGGTGGTGAATGAAAGTATCAAGGGTATGATGATCAATAACGATCGGGAATTCAATAACAAGGCCCAGGTCGGTGAGTTGATCAGCATTCACCGTAAGCCCAATGGCCATGCCGGTAAATGGAGTATCGGTGCCATTCGCTGGCTGAAATACAGCAAGGATAATAGTCTGCAAATGGGCATCGAGATTCTCAACCCCAATGCGGCGGCGGTCGGTATCCGCGCCATGAGCACACCCAATGCGCCATTACAACGCAGCCTGATGCTACCGGAACTGAAAAATCTCAAGCAGCCTGCCAGCCTGATCATTAACCCGGTTCCATGGCGTGAGGGTAATAAGATTATTATCGACATGCTTGGCAAAAAAGTGCCTGCGGTTCTCGGCAAGCCCCTGCAAAATACCGGTTTATTTGCCCAGTTTGAGTACACCCTGCTGGAAAAAGAAAAACAGGCTGAACCGGCCAAACACGAAGATTCTGGTGATTTCACCCAGATCTGGTCCTCTATCTAAATCATTCGCTATTACAGTCATTTATGAATAAAATGGTTTAAGTCCATCATTTGCATGCCGATATAGTTAAAAGCATAATAGCGCCCAGAAAAATTGCCAAAACAAGAACAATAGGGAAGTAGAGTGAGTAACGAGAACCTGTTACGCGTTTTAACCATTTTTGACTCATCTGAAGAAGCGGAAGTCCTTATCAATGTCCTGCGAAAAGCCGGATTTATTGTACGTGATATACGGGTTGAAGATGATGAGGACATGGAAACCGCGATTGAAGAAAATCCACTCGATATGATTCTCGCGAAACAAACCCTGCCTATCTTTAATGCTCGCCAGGCCATGGAAGTGCTGAAAAAATCCGGCCGGGATATCCCGCTTATCGTTATTACCCCGAAAAGCCAGGAAGCTACGGCAATCGATGTTCTTAATATTGGCGCCCGAGATGCCGTCGCCAGCGACCAGACCGATCGGCTGCGTTTTATCGTCAAACGAGAACTCGAAGACCTGCAAAATCGCCGTGCCCTGCGTCGAAATGAAAAATTACTGCATGAAACCGAAAAACGAACTCGTAACCTGATAGACAGTTCACGAGATGCCATTGCCTACGTACATGATGGTGCCCATATCTATGCCAATAATGCTTACCTGAAGATGTTTGGCTATGACACCCTCGAAGACATTGAAGGCATGCCAATTCTTGATATGGTTGCGAGTGAAGAACATGCCAAACTCAAAGAGTTCCTGCGCGGTTATGCCAAGGGACAGATTACCGATGATACCCTGGATGTGGTTGGCCAGGACACTGGCGGTAAAACCTTTAATATCACCATGGAGTTTTCCAATGCCAGTATGGAAGGTGAATCCTGCAGCCAGATTATTATCCGGGATCAGGCCAACAGTAAGGAACTCGAACAACAGCTTAATGTACTCAGTAAACAGGATCTATTAACCGGTCTCTATAATCACACCTACTTCATCGAACAGGCCGACAAGCTCATCTCCCGTGCTGTTGATGGCAAGGACAAAGGTGCCCTGCTTTATATTAGCCTCGATAAGTACGAAGATATCAAAAACACGGTTGGCATCTCGGGACGCGATCATATTCTTGCCGATATCGCGAAGATACTCAAGGAAAAAATTGGCAACCTTGGTTTACTCGCGCGTTTTGAAGGTGCTGTCTTCACCCTGCTACTCAATAATGCAGACCAGAAACAGACTGAAAAAATTGCTGATGGTGTCTGCAAAATCGTGAGTCACCATATATCCGAAGTCAATAAAGTCTCGGTGACAACAACCTGTAGTATTGGTATTACCAGTATTAATGAAACCACTTCCAACCTGCATGATATTCTTGAGCGTGCCGAGAAAGGGGCGAAGACTGCAGAAAAACAGGGGGGCAACCAGTTCAACACCTTCAACCCGGCGATTGAAGAGCTGGCTGAGCAGGAACAGTATGCCGTCTGGGCCAACAAGATCAAAATGGCACTTAAGGAAAACAAATTCCATCTGCTATACCAGCCCATCGTCAGCCTGCGAGGTGAACCCGGTGCGCACTACGAAGTTCTGGTGCGAATGAGAGATGAAAACGGTGAAGATATTTTACCGGCTGAATTCATGCCTGCTGCAGAAAAAATGAACCTGCTCCATTATATTGATCGCTGGGTCATTGCCCATGTCTTTATGTTACTGGCAGAACAGATGAAAAAAGGACAGCCAACGCGCTTCTTTGTCAAACTTTCTGCTGGCTCCTTAACCGACATGGACTTTCTACCCTGGGTAACAGAACGTATCAAATCCCTGCAGCTGGATGCAGACAGTCTCGTCTTTATGGTCAGCGAAGCCACGGCCCTGAATTACCTGAAACAGGCAAAGGTCACTATGCAGGGACTACGCTCAATCAATTGCCGCGTCGCGCTGGAGAACTTTGGTACTGAACAGAATACCTTCCAGTCACTCAAACATCTTGATGTCAACTACATCAAAATCGATGCCTCGCTGGCGGCAAATCTCAAGGACAATATCGAAAACCAGGAAAAACTCAAGGAAATTGCCGAAGAAGCCACTGATCGCAATGTAATGGCAATCGCGGCCTTTGTTGAAGATGCCAACAGCATGGCTCTGCTGTGGCAAAGCAGTGTTGCCTTTATCCAGGGACATTTCCTGCAGGAGCCCGATAGCGAACTACGGTACGAGTTTGAAGAATAACTTATATATTCGCCGCAAAACCACAAAGCACGCAAAATTGAATATTTTTTGCGAGCACAGCAAACCGACCATTTCTAATCCAGAACATGTGAAAGCAGGCCATCTGCCAGCTTGGGCTCGAACCAGGTAGACTTGGGCGGCATCACTTCATTGGCATCAGCCACGTCCATTAACTGGGAAAGACTGGTAGGATACAGAGCAAAAGCAACCTGCATTTCGCCGCTATCGACTCGTTTTTCCAGCTCTTCAAGCCCGCGAATTCCACCAACAAAGTCGATACGCTTGTCACGACGGGGATCACTGATACCCAGCAATGGCTCAATCAGGTTATTATGCAGCAAGCTGACATCCAGCTGTGCCACTGGATCATTTTCCGGAATATATTCTGGTAATACCTGTAACCGGTACCATTGTCCATCAAGATACATGCTGAACTCAGTGGCTTTGACCGGTTTATACAGGCTATCCATGGCTTCAAGCGTAAACCGTTTCTTTATCCCTTCCAGCAACGCTTCCTTGCTTAAACCATTCAGGTCTTTAATCACCCGGTTGTAATCGAGAATTTGCATCTGGTTATCGGGAAAGATGACCGAAAGAAAATAATCATGCGAAGCATTACCCGTATTGTCCTTACCCTCGTTACGAGCGGCAGCAATACGAGATGCCGAGGCAGAACGGTGATGGCCGTCAGCAATATACAGGCTTTCCATGGCATCGAAGGTACTGGTCAGGCTTTCAATATCCTGGTCATTATCAATTATCCAGATAGTATGCTGCACACCGTCATCAGCGGTGAGATCATACAAAGGAGCATTCTGCGTGGTCTTGTTGATGATTTTTTCCACCTCGGGATGATGGCGATAGGTTAGGAAAACCGGGCCAGTCTGGGCATTCAGGGCATCAATCTGCCTTACGCGATCATCTTCCTTGTCCGGGCGGGTAAACTCATGTTTACGAATCCGGTTACTGTCGTAATCAACAACCGAGGCAGTAACCACCAGGCCGGTTTGCTGGTGATCACCCATTACCAGGCGATAGACGTAGTAACAGGGTTTGTCTTCCCGCATCAGTATTCCATCATCTATCAGCCTGTTGAGGTTTTCTGCACCCTTTGCATAAACTTCGGCTGCATATGGATCCGTACCTGCTGGTAAATCGATCTCTGGTTTGGATATATGTAAAAAACTTAATGGCTTACCGCTACTACGTTCACGTGCTTCCTCGGTATTGAGCACATCATAGGGTGGAGCAACAACATCTGCGGCATGCGAGGTCACCGGGCGCAGTCCCCGGAACGGCTGAACTAAAGGCATTGTATTATTTTCCTGTTAAATTATTATGATTTTTTTCTGATAAAGCTTGTTGTCTCAGGCCTGTTGTTCCAGATAATCCTGAATTACCTGGATCCGTTTATGCAGCGGTGGATGACTACTGAAGATATGCCGGATATTACCGATTTCTTCCACCAGGCCTTCGAGCACCACCGGGCTTAAACTCAGCACCGTCTGCTGGCTCTGGTTATAATGATTGTTAAATAGTCGCTGCAGCGCATAGATCATCTTCTCGCCGCCATTGAGCATAGCACTGATGCGATCAGCAGAATATTCACGTTGCCGGCTTATCCACATCACCACGAAGTGCGGTAGTAAGGCAATACTTATCATACAGCACCAGTAAACAAGCTGATAGACAGGGCCTCGACTGCTTTTGCAGCGCAGCAGCAGGCGATCTATTAGCAGACCCGCAACACGTGCCGGCGCTTCGGTCAGGCTCACCACCATGCCACGGGCAATGGCCAGCGACATCATGTCACCATTCACAATATGCGCCAGCTCGTGACCGATAACTGCTTCGAGCTCCTCCTGGTCCAGGTTTTCCAGTAAGCCGCTACTGACGGCAAACAGGGTATTTTTCTTACGCCAGCCCGTGGTAAAGGCATTCATATCTGAAGCATAAAATACACCAATGCGGGGAGTCGCAATCCCGAGTTGCCGTGCCTGGCGTTCGACCGAGGCGAACAACCATTTCTCCAGGTAGGTCCGCGGAACTTCGATAAGGGTAACGCCAAGGGTAAAACGTGCGATCAGCCCGGAAAAGATGACGGAACTGATACCACCGAGCATGGCGATGCCGAGAAAAAGGTAAATCAGGCTGCTGCCAGAGAGGCCGATAGTGGCAAGAAATGGCTCAGGATTGAAGACGTGAAGCAGAAACTGCAGGTTGAGCAACAATGCCAACAGGGTCACGAAAACCAGATAAAATGTCATCTTTTTCTTTATCATTGCCTGCAATATCGCCATATTTGACACAAATCACATATAATAGAATCCAGATGTTCTGGCACTAGAATACCCTTTTTTGCCACGAAAATCATGAACTGAATGCAAAGTTTGGACAATTTATCCTCAGCATGGAAAAACTTGCGAGGTATCACTAAATCGTCATACCACGACCGTCTTTGCATGTTACTATGGAATATCTGAATCTGTAAAAATTTGTACAGGGAACGCGAGATTTTTACCAGGAACCGTTAATGGTTAGCTTGAAAAAAGTATCAACATTTTGCTTATCCCCCAAAGCAAGGTTAACGGCCTTTGTTCGCGCCCGACTTATACCCAAACACTTTCCGATAGCCTATAAGCTGGCCATTATCATGACCCTGCTTATCAGCAGCAGTATGATCCTGCTTGGTATTTTTATCGTCAATAACCAGACACAACTGCTACACAAGCAGATGAATCACTTTGCCGACACCGTAGTGGAACAACTGGCCGATAATTCCAAGGAGCTGGTAATGTCGGATGATATTCTCAGCCTGATGGTCGTTATCAGCAATCTGGCAACCCAGAACAATGTTCTGGGTGCCGTCATTTATTCTGAAGATGGCCAGGTGCTGGCTTCCTCCGGCATTATTCCCGATGAAGCGATTTATCGTCTCTACAGTCGTTCCAGCGAAGATAGCCGCAAGAAGGATCACTTCCAGTTACAATGGAAAACCACAACCGCTGATGGCCACCCGGTTACCGCTATTTCCTATATCACGCCGATCAAGTTTCAGAATATCGTTGCCGGCCATGCGCTGATTACATTCAGTACCGATGAAATCGAAGACACCATTCGTGGCATGGTTCAGGCGATTACCGCCGCAACCATCATTATGATCCTGCTGGGCATTTTTGTTTCCCTGCACATGGGTGAACGCCTGACCCGGCCGATTCACTCGCTGATGAATGCCAGCCGGGAAATATCCAATGGCAACTACCAGTACCAGATCAAGGAACGCCGCAATGATGAACTGGGTAACCTGACCGAAGCACTTAACCGTATGGCAAGCGGTCTGCTGGAAAAAACTCAGGTTGAGAATGCATTTTCCCGCTATGTTTCCAAAAGTATTGCCAAGGAAATTATGAATAACCTGGAACATATTCAACTTGGCGGACATCATGTTGAAGCCAGTGTTATTTTTGCTGATATTGTGGGTTTCACCAGCCTTTCAGAACAGCATCCGGCCGAAGAAATCACCAGTGTACTGAATGACTATTTTTCCTATATCACACTGGCCAGCAAGATGTATCAGGGTACCATTGATAAATATATGGGCGATTGCGCCATGATCGTTTTTGGTGTGCCGGAAGAAGACAAAATGCACAAGGTACATGCCGTGTATTGTGCTGTTATGATTCAGAAACTGGTTGAACGAATAAACCGGGAGCGGGCTAAAGCTGGCAAGTTGACTGTTAACTTTCGCATTGGCATCAACAGCGGCACCATGCTCGCAGGTAACCTTGGTTCAACCGAGCGTATGCAGTACACCGTGGTCGGTGAATCGGTTAACCTTGCCTCGCGGCTACAGCATATAGCCAGTGAAAACCAGATTGTTGTCAGTCGTGAATTTTACAAGGACCCGGATATTGAATGGCGCCTCTCTGCACGCAAGTACAGGTCCATTCATCTGCGCGGTATCAAGGAAGAAGTATATACCTACGTAGTCAAGGATGTTATCTCGCTCTACCGTGATAAAATTGAAGAACAGATTAACGAAATCCTGCAACTAAAACCTGCTGCATAATGAAACTACGGTTTATTCTCATCCTGCTCCCTGCACTGCTGTCCGGCTGCAGCCTGATATATTCCTACAGTGATAACCTGCCACAGAAAGTCAATGAGTGGATGAGTAACAGGGACTATAAAACCGCACTCGATACTATCGACTATATCAGGCCGGGACACCGTTTCTATGCCCTGATGCAACGCAAAAAGCAGGTGATTAAAAATCTGGTTGAAAAGTATGAAAACCGGGTGATTAGCAGAACCGAAAAACTGGTAGAAAAAGGTGAGTGGCTTGCAGCACTCAGGCTGCTGGATGAAGCAGAAGAACATACCGGACCTTCTGTTGCAATACAAAAGCAGCGTAATAAAATTCTTCAACAGAGAAACAGGCTCCTGCAGGATTATGAACAGGATCTGCTCACCAGCCAGGCAAACTATATTATCGAAAAAATGCCACTCTACCGTGAAATACGCAAAACGGTCACCGACAAAGAGTCCGATGAAATTGATATCAGTGGTTTTATTAACCTGAAAAACGATACCGCGAGGAAGCTGGTCAGGCATAGCCGCTCATTGATTCAGCGAAACCGTTATGAACAGGCGCTTAAAAACATTGAACTGGCACAGAAGCTTTCACCAGTTGCGGAAACACGCCTGGAAATCAGGCAACTGAAAAAATTAATTCGCAAAAATACACGCATCAAGAAACAAAAACACTATAACCAGGCCAAAGACCTGCTGGCAAAACTAAAACAGGATCGCAGCTATAGCTCACTTAAAGAAGCCTACGAAAATATTAACTGGCTAAAACAGAACAATGATGGCGATAATAAATTCCTGCAGCTGGCCGGACAATTACAACAGTATCTTGATAAGGGAATGAAGCGTTATTTCTTTACTGCCAGAAAACTTTACAGCAAAGGTAAAACCCAGGAAGCCCTGAGTATCTGGCGAGAGCTAAATAATATCGACCCTGATTATCCTGAGTTACAGGCACATATTCAACGTGCAGAAAAAGTGCTCAACAAGCTCAAGGAACTCAGCAACAGGCCTGGAAATAAATAGAGAATTTGTCGGCTCCGCTGCGCTTGAGCCGACCTACCATTAAAGCACAGAGGTCACAGAGATATTGAATATCATGTAGATCGGTTCAGGGAGTGAAATGACGGAACCGACATTCCAGTTTTTTTACAGCAAAGAGGCAGAAGATCAGGATATTCAGCAGGAAAACTCGATAAGCGACCATCGATTGCCAGGACGGTAATCGTCGAGCGGCCAGGGATGGCGCATAGCGTGTCGCGAATCGAGTT
>JALUTJ010000414.1 GCA_027057985.1 Chromatiales bacterium | reverse complement strand
GATACAGTTTTATTGCCGCTGATGCAGCAACTGATCGATGCGCTTACTACGCTGGCACATGAACTCGCCGAGCAACCCATGCTGGCACATACCCACGGGCAGCCTGCATCTCCAACCACGCTGGGTAAAGAAATTGCCAATGTGGTTTACCGCCTGCAACGTCAGCTAGATCAGATCCGGCAGGTTCCCCTGCTGGGCAAGATGAATGGTGCGGTCGGTAACTATAATGCACACCTGTCTGCATACCCGGAACTGGACTGGCCCACTATCAGCAAGCGCTTTATTGAAAGCCTGGGACTGCAACAGAATCCTTACACCATCCAGATTGAGCCACACGATTACATGGCTGAGCTGTTCGATGCTTTCTCAAGATTCAATAATATCGTGCTCGATTTTGATCGTGATGTCTGGACCTATATCTCGATGGGTTTCTTCAAACAGAAAACCATTGCCGGTGAAGTCGGCTCGTCGACCATGCCGCACAAGGTTAACCCGATCGACTTTGAAAATTCTGAAGGTAATATTGGCATCGCCAATGCCCTGTTTGGCCATCTCTCGGCCAAATTGCCGGTATCGCGCATGCAACGTGATCTTACCGACTCCACCGTGCTGCGTAATCTTGGGGTTGGTTTTGCCCACTGCATGATTGCTTACCAGTCCACCCTGCGTGGTATCTCCAAATTACAGGTCAATAGTGACGCCCTGTTACAGACCCTGGATAATAACTGGGAAGTCCTGGCTGAACCGATTCAGACCGTGATGCGACGCTATGGTATTGAAAAGCCGTATGAAAAATTAAAAGAACTGACCCGGGGACAGCGTGTTACCGAAGCAGACTTCAGGACCTTTATTGAAGGTCTGGAAATTCCCACCGAGGCAAAAGAACAACTCAAGGCACTGACCCCGGCAAAATATATTGGTAATGCCATCGAGCAAACCAGAGCACTTTAGGTTTTATTCCTGCCGAGCTGTACTGACAAATGGAAATTAAAACAGAAAACTCAGCAAACTGCCCGGTCAAGGATTTACTGTATATTATCCGCCAGGAAGATATCGAACACCTGAGAAATGCCCTGCTCGATGTAATCGACAGATTTCAGCCTGGTGGTGAGATTTATCTTTATGAGCAGGGCTATGGTGTTTATGACACTAATCAGCGTGGCTTTTCACCAAAGTTACTGGCCTGTCGCAATGCAGAAAATAACTGTATTGAAAAAGCCAACCATATCCAGGTGAGTTCAGACTCGGATAATATTCACTTTGATGGCTTCAGTTACCTGCCTACGGATGATTATGTCCAGGTATTTACCGTTGAAAGTGAACGCTCCAGCCGGGGCCTGCTGATCACGGTCAACGAGAATATTATCGACGAATCTTATATCTATACCCTGCTTAGTGCCTATAACCACCAGGTGTACCTGCTACGCAACAAGGATACCGATTCACTCACCGGCCTGTACAACCGACAGTCATTTGATAATTACCTTGGCAAGCTGCATAAAAACTTTAGCTCTGAAAAACGACAACATGATGAACCCTGCAAGTGTTGTTTTGCCCTGCTTGATATCGACTTTTTCAAATCGGTCAATGACAAATACGGTCATGTCTATGGTGATGAAGTCCTGTTATTATTTGCCAACCTGATGAAAGAAACCTTTCGTGATGAGGACATGCTGTTTCGTTACGGTGGTGAAGAATTTGCTATCCTGCTGCACAATATCGATTTGCAGACCGCGCATAACGTATTTGAACGCTTTCGTAATAAAATAGCCGAATTTAATTTCCCTATGGAAAACACCGTCACCACCAGCATTGGTTATACTGAGTTTTCTGACAAGTTACCTTTAGCCAGTATTGTTGAGCGCGCCGATAAAGCACTTTATTATTCAAAAGACCATGGCCGCAATATGACCAGCTGTTTTGAAACACTGCTGCAGCAGAACAGGATCAGCGAGAACACCGTGGATGAAGGTGAGATTGAATTATTCTAAGAATTACTAAAGAGTCAGCATCTTGATTCATAACCTTGATATCGAAGATTTTCTGAATAATTACTGGCAGAAAAAACCTCTGCTGGTACGCAATGCCTTCCCTGACTATCATTCACCACTGCAACCTGAAGAACTTGCCGGGCTTGCCTGCGAAAATGAAGTCGAATCCCGTATTATTATCGAAGATCCTGTTAACCATAAATGGCATCTTGAAACCGGCCCTTTTAGCGAAGAACGCTTTACCCGCCTGCCACAAAGCCACTGGACCGTACTGGTACAGAACCTGGATAAACTTCTGCCTGAATTTAATGACCTTCTACACGCTTTTAATTTTATTCCATCATGGCGGGTAGATGATGTTATGGGTAGTTATGCCGCAGAGCATGGTAGTGTCGGACCACATATCGATCAATACGATGTCTTTCTGGTTCAGGGACTGGGACAGCGTAAATGGATGATCCATCAACAGGCTGTGACGGAAGAAGATCTTATTCCCGATATACCATTAAAAATTCTCAGTGACTTTGAAGCCGAACAGGAATGGATACTGAACCCCGGAGATATGCTCTACCTGCCACCCAATGTGGCTCACTATGGCATTGGGCTCAGGGATTGTATTACCTATTCCATCGGCTTTCGCGCACCTTCCATCAAAGAGCTATTGACTGACTTTATTGATCAGCAGGCAGAGTCGCTTGATGACAGCTTACGTTATACCGATATCCCGCTACAACCGGGCTTAGCCCCGGGTGAAATAACAATGGAGACCATCGAGCATGTGAGATCTTTGATGCTGGCGCAGTTTGAAGATACTGACAGGTTTGGTGACTGGTTT